>JAISQX010000022.1 GCA_031273965.1 Clostridiales bacterium | reverse complement strand
ACGTATCATAACCGAAGGACTTATAAAGGATGTACAAAAGCAAGTTTACGACGGCACGTCGAAGCCTACCGAGGTAGTCTTTGCTCTCGATAGAGATATGTCGACCGAGGTTATTTTTGATCCGGGCGCATACGATATATCTTACTATGAGAACGGAGCTCTTTTGGCGCAAGCTCCCGTAAAGGCAGGTACATATCAAGTCAAATTAAGCGTGGACAACGATAATTTTTTAATGACCGATGTGGTAGCCAATTATTTCTTGGATAAAAGCACAGATTATGACGCTTATCTGCAGGGATTGGAATTTAACGGCGTGCAACCGTATGGCGGTTATGTTTATTTGCGCTTTAGTTACGACGGAAACGATCCCGTAATGACCTTGATACCCGCGAACAATGAAATACACGAGTTCACATGGAGCGTTAGTGTTTTGGGCGGAGCAAGAGTATTTAATATCGGCGTATATACCGTCAGTTTTCTCTTTAAATCTCCGAATTTTAAATATCTAAAAGAAACGGTCAACGGGGTGCCCGTATACACCGATACTTATGAATATGTGGTTTATTACAGCATTGAGGCGGTTGACGGAGAGGATGTCGGCGAGGGCGGACTTGCATATTTGTTTGACAGTCTGTTTAGCGACAGCGCCTTATCGATTGAATATACCGGCGAAGCATTTGATAAAGACGATATATTAAAATTAGCGACGAGTTATGATTTTGAGGCAAACTTTATATATTATACCATAGAGGTTACCGGTAGCGCCGAGTTAAAGAATATCGATAGCTATAATATAAAGGTAACGTTTGTTTCTTACAATCACTACTCCAACGATACGCGTACGGAGGAATTGACGTTAAATATCGTAAAGAAGGGAATAGCAATCGAGAGCTTGGATACGATAAATCTTTGGTTTGACGGAGATCCGAAGTTACCCGTGCCGACTATAGGAAATACCGGCGTCAAGGATGTAAACGGACAAGCCGTGAGCGCTTTTGTAAGAATCAACAGAATCGTAGGCGCAAACGGGGTCGATATTCCCGAGAGCAAGTGGAATGAAGTTCGCGCGGTGGGCGTATACACATTTTATTACGCATTGGTTCCGAACGAGTATGTTACCGCTCCGGAACGCGAAGTAACCGTTAAGATAAACAAGGCGCCCGCGGATATGTTGCGTCGTCTTATATTTGATAACGTTAAGTTTAATAATACGGCAAGGTTCATTTATGACGGCAAGACGACGTTTGTTCCCCAAATTACCGAGAATAATCTTGACGAAAAATACGGTATCGTTTTTGTCGGAGTTACTCCGATAGGAATGAAAGAAGTCGGGGACTATAAGGCGACTTTTACATTCAGAGCGGATAGCTTTGATTTGCCGAGCGGAGTATACGAGCACGTTCTCAACTATGACGTCGAAGGTCCTTCCAATACATGGACGATAGTGGCGGCGGTAGGCGGCGTAGCCGTGCTTCTCGTAGGCGCATATTTCGGTCTTAGATATTACAAAAAGACCAGACCCGTTGCAGACGGCTTAAAGCCTTGGCAAAAAAGAGCTCCCTCCTATGACAAGCCGCAATACAAACCGGCGTCGCAGGGACCTAAACCCGTAAAAGAGAAGAAAGTCAAAGCGCCTAAAGAAAAGGATTAAGTCCGCTTAGGAAATACCGTTTGGATATCGGCGGTATGTTCCGATAAATGACGAGTGTTCTAAATAATTTCATTTTCATAATCTCCTAAAAAAAGGACGCAAAAAAGCGTCCTTTTTTATTGGCATTATTTTCGGTTATTGTGGATAAACCGGTCAAAGTGTGCGTAAAATGTGGATAAACCCTATAAAATTCTCCACAGCGACAGAGTTTTTTAAATATAATCGCGTACGGCTTGTGCCGAAATTGTGAAAGAAAAGCGGAAAACCTGTGCATAATCCAATCGAAAAAACGTATACTATGACTGTGTCTGTGAATATCAAGGAGGCTATTAAAAAAACTTGTGCACTTCACAAGGCGCACTCGAATAAAGGAGGAAATATCATATGGGAGAATTTTTCGGTACCGTTTGGGGGGTAATAACCATCATCGCCTCGACAATAATATACTTTATCCCGACTATTATAGCGCTTAAACGCGATCACCGTAATAAAGTCGGCATTATACTATTAAATATCTTTCTGGGTTGGACTTTTGTCGGTTGGATTGGTTCGCTGATATGGGCGCTTTCCAAAAAATAGACGGAAGCCGGGCAAGCCCCGGCTTTTTTCAAGGCTAAAGCGGATTGAGGCTAAGTAAAACATAACGCGCGGCGTCAGACGTTAAACCTAAACAGGACGACGTCGCCGTCGCGTATGACATAATCCTTTCCTTCGCTTCGCACCTTGCCTTTTTCCTTTGCGGACGCGAAAGACCCGCATTCAAGCAAGGTTTGCCAATCGACTATTTCGGCGCGTATAAAGCCTTTTTCAAAGTCCGTATGGATTTTACCGGCGGCTTGAGGAGCTTTTGTGCCGTTTGTGATAGTCCATGCGCGCGTTTCTTTTTCGCCCGCCGTAAGGTAGCTTATAAGCCCCAAAATACGGTATGCCGCCGTAACCAGCTTGTCAAGTCCGCTTTCTTTTATGTTCATCTCTTGCATAAAAACTTCGCGGTCGGCGTCGGGCAGACCGTTCAATTCGTCTTCGAGCTTAGCGCAGACCGTGACGCATTCGCAGCCGTCCCGCTTTGCGTATTCCGCTACTTTTTTTACCTCGTCGTCCGCGTCCGTTTGGTTTTCCGTAATGTTCGCGGCATAAATCACGGGCTTTTGGGTGAGCAGATATAACGGGGCGATAAATTCAAATTCCTCGTTAGTCAGGTTTAAATTGCGCGCGAGCTTTCCTAAAGACAGATGCTCATAAACCTTCGCGAGAATTTCCGCTTCGTCGGCATATTTTTTGTCGCCGGATTTTGAAAGAGTTTTGGCGCGTTCCATGCGCTTATTTACCGTATCCATATCGGCGAATATCAGTTCAAAATTTATAGTTTCGATGTCGCGTATCGGGTCTATTTCCCCGTCCACGTGCGTGATGTTTTCGTCCCTAAAGCACCTCACCACGTGCACCACGGCGTCAACCTCTCTGATGTGCGAAAGGAATTTGTTGCCCAAGCCCTCGCCCTTTGCCGCGCCCTTTACAAGTCCCGCGATGTCGACAAATTCTATCGTCGTATGCGTAATCCGCTTACTGTCGTACAACGCCGCAAGCTTGTATAGCCTCTCGTCGGGAACCGGAACGACGCCTATATTCGGTTCAATCGTACAGAACGGATAATTGGCGCATTCCGCTCCGGCTTTTGTTATCGCGTTAAATAATGTGCTCTTGCCGACGTTCGGCAAGCCCACCACTCCTAATTTCATGCTTTATCCTCTTTTTTTTACGGTCTTTTTGTGACAGACGAATTTCAAGTATAAAATATATTATAAAGTAATATTATTTATTAGTAAAGAGAATTTTACCCGATTTTTAAAAACCGACGCTTGCGCGAAAAAAATTCTTTTTAAAAAATTTTTTTTGTACGCAAGCTCCGACGTAAAAATAAAAAGCAAAGTTTTCTTCCAAAATCTCTAAAACGCAAAAAAGGGAAAAAAGAATGGAAATTTTAGAGGCGATATTATTGGGATTGACGCAGGGACTGACGGAGTTTTTGCCGATATCGAGCAGCGGTCATTTATTTTTGTTGGAGCGCTTGGGGATAGGCGAGCCGTCGATTTTTTTTAATCTGACACTTCATGTAGGGACGCTGTTTGCGGCGGTATGGTATTATAGAAAATCTCTTTTTAGGCTTCTTAGGCGTCCTTTCGGTCGTGAGGCGATGAGTCTTGTATCGGCGACTGCCGTGACGGGCGCGGTGGCTTTTGTCTACAAAAAATTTTTTCCCGAAGTCTTGAACGGAGGAATGCTTGCCGCGGGATTTTTTTGTACGGCGGCGATTATATTTTTATCCGAGACGTTCGGCAATAAAAAAGAGCGCGCGGCGGTAACGCCGATGGAAAAGGCGGAAGCGGTAACGCCGATGGAGAAGACGGAAGCGGTAACGCCGATGGAAAAGGCGGGAGCGGTAACGGAGGCGAGAGCGCCGAAGAGTACGGATGCGAATATGAGGCTCAAAGGAACGACAGCGTTAGAGGAGCGTCGCGCAAAAAAAAGCGGACGGTCAAATAAAGCGCCGGACAAAAATATCGGAGCGGCGCGAAGCGGCGCAAACGGCGTGAGCTTGGTCAACGCCCTGATATGCGGAGCGGCGCAGGGCATAGCCGTATTGCCCGGCTTGTCGCGAAGCGGAGCGACTATCGGGACGCTTATTTTACTCGGCGAGGAGAGAGGAAGAGCGGCGGATTTTTCATTTTTGATGTCTATTCCCGTAATTATGGCGGGAGCGTGCGCGGAAGCGGCGGAGTCCGGAGCGTTTGAGCTTGACGCGAGCGGAATTTTTCCGATAATCGCGGGGTTTATCGCCGCCGCCGTTTCGGGCTATATCGCGGTAGGTCTTTTCGTCAAACTGATAAGGAAAAAAAATATGAAAGGCTTCGCCCTATACGCCGCCTTTCTCGGCGCGTTGTGCCTTTTGATTTTTTAAGGTCTGTCAAAAACGCCCCTCGGCGCGAATATTTTGAAAAAACAAAAATGTCACAAAGAGCGAAAAGTGTGTAACTTTTTTTAAAAAAAAGGAAAATTCGGTCAGTTTTTTATGTTTTTTCTGAAAATTTTTAAAAATAGGGTCTTGACACGGGCGTATACTTGCTGTATAATATTACCGTACCAAACGGTGCGGCGGAGAGTTTTTATCGGTTTTTTAATAAGACGAAAGATTTTAATTTATTATTTAATATTTTTTTTAGAAAATACCGCGGCGACGGGTGCGGAGAATTTTAAGTTTGTATAAAAACGGGGGTTTTTATGAAAACAACGAAAAGTAAAAAGGTTAATTTTTTTTACGGTTTTTTAGCGTTCATTTTTGGTTTATCTTTATTTTCCTTATCGACGGTTACAACTTTTTTTAACGGCGGCGAATATGTTTCGGCTATCGATATAGCCGAAGACCCGAGCGACGGGGAAATCAGCGATATCGCCGAAACTCATTTTGGTGAATTAGACGCGCCTATAACGGTCAGCGGGATTTTACCAAGCGGCGATAACTATTTTGCAAGCGATTCAAGCAATTATATCTATAGACAAGAAACCGTCAACGGTACTGGGGTTAGCCCTGCCTATCGGGATATAAGAGAGATAAGCAGAAGAACGATTACGTTTTCGGGGGATATAAGGGAAGCGATGCAAAACGGCAGAGTTTCATTGACGGTTATCGTGGGGTATTATCTTTTTGCGGAGCAAGGCGGTTGTAACGAGGGCAACTATTGGTTATCGGTGGGCATGGACAACGTAAGCGGAACATATGATACAAGGGACGAGGAAACGGATTCGGCAATATACAGAGAGATATATAGAATTCCGCGTACCGATAGTGGAACCTCGAATATTACGACGACGGGAACAATAAGCTTTAGCGCCGCACAAACGGCAAAAATAGGCAATAGCGGTAAGCTTGTCACGGTGGCTCACGCATACAGATACGGCGGCGAATGGGAAAGCCTTTCTAGCGGTTGGATAAGAGCGGGAGCGCAAATACAAGCCGTCACATTGAATTTTACATACACCACCCCCGGCGCGACTTTTGAGACGAACGGGAACGGCGGCGTTCTGAACAAATATACCATAGACTCGAAAGCCGCGGTGACGGACGAGGAGCTGACCGCCTCGGGCGACGTTCGCGCCACCGCGAACGACAACTATTACTTTGCGTCGTGGACGCATAACGGACAGACGACGATAACAACGCGCACTTTGTACCTGAACGCGTGGTACACTTATTCCGCGACGGCGACGGCGACGGCGAATTTTTATCAAATCCCGCTTACAAAGACGGGCGCGAGCGGCGATAATTATACTTATGCGGGAGTACCCAACGGACCCGTCATAGGCACGGGAGATTTCACGATAAAGGAAGGAACGGCGGTCTATACGAATCAAGACGGAACCGCGGCTTACAACTCGGAGACGCGACCGACTAATGCGGGCGGTTATTATTTTAGCGCGACGCTTATGCGAAACGGCGAGGAAGTGGGCAAGCTTGTCAATCACGCCTTTAACATCGTAAAGGCTACGCTGGAAGTTATATCCATATCGGCGAACGACAAGACGTATGACGGACTGAGAATGAACGCGGTAGTGACGAACGCGGTATTTTCGGGATACAAAAACGGCGAAGGGCCTCTGATTCTCGGAACCGATTTTACGGTGACGGGAGCGGCGTTTAATTTGGCAAGCGTGGGAAGCAGGACGGTGTCCATAACGGGAATACAATTTATAGACACCGATTTGACGTCAAATTATACCATAACGCAAACGAACTTTCCGACGGCGAGCGTGAACATATCGGTGGCGTATATTACGGCGCTTCCCGATATAACGATAACTTACGGCGATTCGAAACCGACTTCCGTCGTAAACGTCTCGGGCGTAAACAGCGAAACGCTAAACGGAACTATAAGCTGGGGAACGGCGCTTCCCGTTCAATATCCGCCGGCGGGCGAGGATATTTATGAAGTGACGTTTACGCCGTCCGCCTCGTATTCGAATTACGGGCAGGGAAAGGCTTCGCTGAAGCTTATAGTCAGGAAGCGAACCTTGTCGGTTTCGAAGCGGACGCTTAACGGTTCGCAATTGAACGCTCTGATCATGCCGTATAACTCGACGGTCACGCCGCAAGCGGTCATTACGGGCAATATAGGAACGTATGTCTCAATCGGAGGGGGGGGACTCTTTACCGGTACGGGAGACAGTATCAACAACATCTTCAAGGTGCTTAAGTGGGAATACAACTCCCCGAACGTCGTTTCGGCTAACGCGGTTATTCTGATCTTGGGCTTTGAGAGTCCGAATTACGAGTTTAACGGAGATTCAAAGACGCAATTTGAAGTTTCTTACACCGGCAGTATAACGGCGGCGCAGATAAGCGTGTCCGGGGTCTATGCGTCGGGTAAGGTTTATAACGGAAATATCATAAACGACGCGGCGATAGATATGATTGAGTTCACGGGATATAAGGGTGCCGACGGTAGCACGCCGTTCGTAAAGGGCGTCGATTATACCGTGGGAAGCGGAAGCTACTCCTCGCCGAACGCCGGGAATGTAAAAGTAACCTTGACGCCGGCGGCTATAACCTTTATCAGCGATTATATGAAGAATTATACGCTGGCAAACGGCGCGCTTCCGCAAGCGGACGCGGTAATAACCAGAGCTTCTTTGACCGTGGAAGGGTTTGAGATAAACGACGGCGCGCAAAAGGTCTATGACGGAACGACGGGGATTTCGAGCATATTGCCCATATTCGTGGGATATCTCGGAGGCACGGTCGTCTTTAAAGTCGGACAGGATTTTAATTTTATAGGAACGCCGTCTTTTGCTTCGCCGAACGTCGGCAGGCAAAAAGTTAACGTCGAGGGCATTACGCTATTGTATACGGTCGGTTCGCGGCTTCTAAATTACGATATCGTCGGCGGCTTGCCGGATGTCTACGCCACCATTGCGCGTAAGGAAATAACGATAAACGTACAGAACGCTTCGTTCGTCTATGACGGCACGGGTAAGACGATAGACTATAGTTCTTTTGACGGCGCGGTATCGGGAGAGGAGAGCCTTATCTCCATTTCAAAGGAAATCAGAGTGTTCGGCGAGCCGATAAGCGGCGCGATAAACGCGGGAACCTATCAGGTAGTCTTTAAAGTAAATCAGACGCTTACGCCAAATTACTCTTCAAGAGAAACGGTTGCGGAATTGACAGTCGAAAAGGCGCAAGCCCCGTTTAGCGTAAAGAGGGAGCCGGGGAAGCTTATTATAGAAAACCCGCTTAATATCGACGCGGAATACAGTATCGACGGCGGCGCGAATTGGCAGAAAGAAAACGTCTTTAGCGTCAGCGATTTTGAAAAATACACGGTTATGGCGAAATTACTTAACGGCGCCGACGTAAACAATTATTATACGGTGTCGAACAGCTTGCAAGGCGGATATGCGGCGGTCGAATTACCGTCGGAAGAGAGGATACCGTTCTGGGTGATTATCGCGGCGGGAGTCGCGGGAGTCGCGGCAATCGGATTTTTAATCTTCTTTATCGCGAAATTAAAAAAGAAAAAAGGCGCGCCCGCGGCTAAAAAAATCACGCCTAAAGCCGAACCTAAGTCCGCTCCGAACCCCGAACCTAAACCCGCTCCGAAACCGGAGCCGAAGCCCGAACCTAAACCGGAGCCTAAGAAAAAAGCCGAAAACGATTTCCTTTTTAATATGAAGATGACTTCGTCTTTGACGGGAGAGGTTGCAAAAAACAATATATATAAGCCCAGAGAATAAGAATTTGTATTTAAAGTTTTAGTTTAAACGACGTTTAAACCCCGCGGGTATGCAAAAAATCCGAGATATAGGATATGCCGCCGCGGGGTTTATGATTTTTTTTTGTTTATCGCCGCAATTATGATAAGCAAAAAAAATTTTACGCGCAAATCCCGATATTTATTTAAATAATTCCAAAATACATTGATTTTCGGTCGCATATTTGATATAATATATACGGTCAAAAAATATGCGGTTAAACCGTTTAAGCGGCTTATTACGCGTAATATGCACTACGTTCAACTTATGGAAAAAAGTTTGCGCGCGACATATTTTGTCATCGGTTTTTGTCGGACGGCAAACGTCTTTTAAGCACTTCTCCACAAAAAAATAAAATTATAAGGGCGCGGAAGATTTATGCAAAACGACGCAAACGCCGTAGGCGGAGAAAAGGGAATAAACATAGCGGAATACAATTTGTCAAATCGCAATCTCTGGAGTTTTTCTCTGGGGGGAATAGGGCGCGACATGGCTTACGCCTTGTTCAACACCTATATCTTGACATTCATTTTGTTTACAAGAGAGCTCACGGACGCGCAATTTACGGCGATAACGGCGATAATAGTCGTAAGCCGTATATTCGACGCCTTTAACGATCCGATTATGGGCGTAATAGTCGAGAACACACGCACGCGCTTCGGCAGGTTTAAGCCGTGGATATTGATAGGCGCCGTCGGCTGCGCGGCGGTTATTATAACCGTTTTTAACAGTACGATGGGCGGTTGGGAATTTATAGCTTTTCTCGCCGTCATATATTTGTTGTTCAGCATAACGTTTACGATGAACGACATATCATATTGGTCGATGATACCGGCGCTGTCGCGAAACGAAAGAGACAGGAACAAACTTACGTCGATGACCATCCTCTTCTCCTCAATCGGCGCCGGAATTATATCTATTTCCGTGCCTGTCTTTACCGCGGGGTCTTTGACCTTAGGCGGAAGCACCATATCGGCTTATAAAATTATCGCGGTGGTCACGGGAATAATGTTTGTGGCGTGTCAGCTTATGACCGTATCGCGCGTAAAGGAACCGGTTTTTTTGGATAATCCGGACAGGGCGAATCTCGGGCTTAAAGGCATGTTCAAAATTATAAAAAATAATGACCAGACGCTTTGGATTGCTCTGATTTCGCTTTTATTCAATATAGGAAACGCTCTTTTTACAAGCGTTTCGCTTATGTACGTATATTTTGAATTTAATTACGACGGCATGTTGACCGTTATATTCGGCGTATTGGCGGCGGTCGCGTCAGTCGCCGTCAATACGCTCTATCCGAAAATATCCAAACGCTTCTCCAAGAAAAATCTTTTGTCCTCCGCGATTGTCGCGATTGTCGCGGGATACGCGCTTATGGCGCTCTTCGGCGCGCTTATTCCCGCGGGAGAGGACAATCAATGGATGATAAAATTCGGACTTATGGTAGTCGCTTTCTTTTTTGTCGGGTACGGTCAAAGTTTGTTTTATATGATAAGCATGACCACGTTTGCAAACACCGTGGAATATAACGAATGGAAGACGGGCGAGCGCCGTGAAAGTATTATATTTACAATAAGACCGTTTATGGCGAAGCTTGGGTCGGCGCTTTTACAGCTTGTCATTATGTTTATCTATCTCATCGTCGGCGTTCTACAATATACCAACGGCATTTCGAGCCTTGAGAAAAGCGCTAATCTCGGTAAAATAACCGCGGAAGAAAAATTGGGCGAGATACAAAATATAATAGAAAGCGTGCCCGAAGCTAAAAAAATTGCGCTTATCTTGTGCATCACGGCGATTCCGGTCGTATTTTTGCTTAGCGCGTATTTTCTCTATCGTAAAAAAATTATCATCGACGAAAAATTTTACGCCAAAATGCTTGAGGACATAAGCCAACGCAAAAGCAAGTAATAAAAGAGAGCGAAACGTGACGGCGTTATCGTCAAAGTATAAAGTTTTGAAAGGGCTTTTAGAGAAAAAGTTTGTCAAAAGCTCTTTTGATATGTAAAAAATTTTATTTAGAATAGCCGACTTTTAGCATCTCTAAAAAGTTAAGAAAACAAGAGAAACACAATTTTTTTACGTTTTCGTAATTTACCGTGAAAAATAGTTGACACAAAAAATCCTATGTGATATTATTTTACTGTTCAAAGACGAACGGAGGATATTTGAGTATACAAACCGTGCGTCTTTTTACTTTTAAAAGGTTTTTCCCGAATTTTCACGGCGGCGTTGCCGTGGAAATATATCTTATTTGTAAAAGGCACAATGACGTGTTTCCATTAAAAGAATAGAGGAAATGTGTCATTTTTCATTTAAAAAACTAAGCGCGCGGCATGGAAGCCATACAATGCGCACGCTTGGAAATAAAAAAAAATTTAAAGTTGGGAGGAGTTTGTATGGATTTTTCGATTTGGTTTTTGATTGGAGCGGCAATGGTGTTCTTTATGCAATGCGGGTTTGCGATGGTTGAGTCGGGACTTACGAGAGCAAAGAACGCCGGCAATATCATCATGAAAAACCTGATGGACTTTTGTATCGGTACGGTGGTCTTTATGACCTTAGGTTTTGGGCTTATGATGGGAGCCGACTATTTTGCGGGTATAATAGGCGCGCCGAATCTGGACATTTTTAACAAAATAAATGATCCCGCCGTAGCGTCAAGCTTTGTCTTTAACCTCGTTTTTGCGGCGACGGCGGCGACGATTGTTTCGGGAGCCATGGCAGAGAGAACAAAGTTTTCCGCGTACTGTCTGTATAGCTTGATAATAAGCGCGGTTGTCTATCCCATAGAAGCCGGGTGGGTTTGGAATCCGCAGGGGTGGCTTTTTGCCATGGAGTATATAGATTTTGCCGGGTCTTCCGCTATACATATGGTCGGCGGTGTCACCGCTCTTATCGGCGCGATATTCCTCGGACCGCGCCTCGGCAAATACAAAAAGCAAAAGGACGGCTCGATAAAGTCCGTGGCTATTCCGGGACATAACCTCGCGATTGCGGCTCTGGGCGTATTCATACTTTGGTTCGGTTGGTACGGATTTAACGGCGCGGCGGCGTTGGATATTACTCAGTTGGCTCGTATATTCGTCAATACGACAATAGCTCCCGCAATGGCTGCCGTGTCGGCTATGGCATATACTTGGATAAAGAATAAAAAACCCGACGTGTCTATGGCTCTTAACGGGGCGCTGGCGGGACTTGTCGCGATAACGGCGGGATGTCTTGCGGTGGACGCGCTTGGAGCGACGATAATCGGTTTGTTCGCCGGCATTATAGTCGTCGTCGCCGTGGAATTTTTGGATCTTAAGCTGCATATCGACGATCCGGTCGGAGCAGTGGCGGTACACGGCGTAAACGGTATTTTCGGAACGATTATGGTAGGGCTTTTTGCAACCGACAGAGGTCTTTTTTACGGAGGAGGCTTGAGTCTTTTGGGCATACAAGTATTGGGAGTATTGGCTATCACGGCTTGGACTGTCGTAACTATGACTCTCGCGTTTTTCCTTATAAAAAAATTCCACGGTCTCCGCGTTTCAAAGGAAGAAGAAATCAA
>JAISQX010000005.1 GCA_031273965.1 Clostridiales bacterium | reverse complement strand
CAATTGGAGGGCGTGCTTATGCCGTCCGATCAGATAGCCACGGAAAAATTCGCTTTGAACGAAACTATAAAGGTGTATGTAAAAAAGATAAGAAGCTCCGGAAAAACGACGCAGGTCATAGTTTCCAGAAGTTCCGCAGGCTTTGTGAGGAGGCTTTTTGAATTGGAAGTACCGGAGATTTCCGCCGGGCTTGTCGCGATAAAAGCCATAGTCAGAGAGCCCGGATACAGGACAAAGATGGCGGTTTATTCCGAGGATATAAACATCGACGCCGTGGGGTCTTGTATAGGAAACAGGGGAACGAGAATCAACGCGATAGTTGACGAGTTGGGCGGAGAAAAAATAGACATTATACTGTGGAGCGAGGATCTCGGCGAGTTTGTTTCGCGCGCTTTAAGCCCGGCGAAACCCGAATTTGTAAAGATAGACGAAAGCGTGAGAACCGCAAAAGCTATTGTTCCGGACGATAAACTATCCCTTGCCATAGGCAAAAACGGACAAAATGCCAGACTTGCGGCGAAGCTTACGAATGTAAAGATAGACGTCAAATCGTATTCGTCTTTTATGGAGAGCAATTTAGGGAACGCGGCTTCCGAAATTGAAGACGCGCAACCGGAAACGTCCGCCGAATAAGCGGCTGAATTACGGAGAACTGTCATGGCGCAAAAAAAAATTCCTTTGCGCATGTGTATCGCATGTCGCGAAATGAAAGAAAAGAAAGGTCTTTTGAGAATAGTGCGCAACGGCGCAGGAGAGGTAAGCCTGGATTTTAAGGGTAAGGCGCAAGGGCGCGGAGCTTATGTCTGCGACAACGCGGATTGCATAAAAAAATGCGTAAAGAAAAAACTTTTGAATAAGATTTTTTCGTGCGAGATACCAAACGGGGTATACGCTTATATAGAAAAAGATTACGCCGAAGCCATAAGGAAACGTTCCGAAAAAATCTCCGAGCAGAACGGCGAAGGCAAACCGGACGGAGAATAACCGAGTTGCTCTGCCGCGCGGCATTTTAGAATAATTAGCATACATTGCGCAACGGGCGGTTTTTTAAACGCCGAAGGTAAGTAAAGTGGAAAAAAACGATAGACATGCTGTCATAAAACACATATTCTCGTATCTGGGATTCGCGATAAAATCAGGCGCCGCGGTTTTTGGATTGGATAAGATAAAAAATACGAAGGCGCGTATCGGGCTGATAATCCTCGACGCCTCAATGAGCGAAAAATCAAAAAAAGAAATATTATTCGTCGCCGAGAACAAAGGCGTGAGAACCGCCATATTTGAAGATATCGCGGAAATATTGCCGATAAAAGGCGTAAAGGTCGTCGCCGTGACGAACGGCAACTTAGCGGAGCGGATTTGGGAATGCTATAAAGAGCTATATCCGTCGTAAAAAGCGAAAAAATGCGTTCAAATAAAAAATAAAGAAAAAACACATATATTTGGGGAAAGCCGCGGAGGCTATTCGGAGGTCAAAAGCATGAGTGATACAAAAAAAATCGACGCGTTGGAAAACATCAAGGAATTAAAAAATTTCGACGCGTCAAAGCTGGGTAATCTTAGCGCTAGAATAAGGACCGCAAGGGGCAGTCTTGACGAAACCTTAACCTTTGTAAAGGATAGGGTAGCGGAAGCGGTGAGAAATATCGAGGCGGAGAAGATAAAGGCGGAAGCGGAGGCTCAAAAAGCCGCCCTCGCGGAAGCTTTAATTAATAAGAATAAAAAGGCGGAAGTCGTCGAGGACGTAAAGCCCGAGAAACGTGAGAAGATAGAAAAAACCGAAAAAACAAAGGAAACCGTGAGCGAACCCAAAATCGTTCAAACGGAAAAAATCGAGATTACGCAAAAGAGCGAAAATTCCGAACAGTTAAAAGAGATCGAAGAAATAAAAGCTGAAGAGCAAGAAAAAGCCGAAAAGAAGCGGAACACGAAGAAAAAAGTCGATGAATTTTTTGATTTGCAGGAATTTGCCGAGACGGGAGAGCCGAAGCCGCAATCGGGAACGATATCCGTGCCGGAAGTAAAAAAAGGGGAAGCCGAATCCAATGATACGGAAACGGCGGCGTCCGCCGCGTCCATTGCGGCGCCTAACGATAGCATAAAGACCGAAGAGAAACCACACTCAAATATTAAAGGCAACGATCCGGTGAAAAGAGCGCAGGCGGAAGCCGGAATGACTACCTCCTACAGCAGCGGAAACCGAGGCAGTTTTGATAGAAATAATCAAGCGCCCCGAGACAACAGAGATTATCGCGGGCGCGACTATCAAGATCGCGGGAGACCGCAGGGACAAGGTTACCAAGGGCAAAGCGGTTATCAAGGGCAGGGATACCAAGGTCAAACGCAAGGCGGTTATCAAGGTCAAGGATATCAAGGTCAAAGTCAGGGCGGTTATCAAAGTCAAGGATACCAAGGTCAAAGTCAGGGGTATCAAGGTCAAAGGCAAGGCGGTTATCAAGGACAAAGACAGGGCGGATATCAAGGACAAGGCGGCGGCGGATACCAAGGACAAAGAGCGCCTTTCCAAAAAGACGGCGCGCAGCCTTTTGGCGCAAGACCGCCGCGTCCAGCCGGCGGAGCCATGCAAAGACCGGGAGGACCGAGAACGGCGCCGCCGATCGGAGCGGCTTTGGACAACGCAAGAAAAGAGCCGCCTAAGAAAAAGACTAATTTTAGCGACGACAAAAAGGCGCTGACAAAAAAAGCGCTCATTCAAAAAGGCTATTTAGTCGAGGATATTACTTTAGGCGAGGACGACGACATCGTAACAAACAAGAGGTACAAGGTTAAAAAGGCGCAAAAGAGGCATGAATTTATACAGCCCGTCGCAAAAATTGACAGCGCCGTTATAACGACGGAAAATATCGATATAAAAGTGTTGAGCGAAAAAATAGGAAAGACCGCGGCGGAAATAGTCAAAAAGCTCTTTTTGTTGGGCATAACAAAGACTATAAACGAAAGCATAGATTTCGCGGAAGCCGAGCTTATAGCCGCTGAGTTTGGAATAACGCTTACGCAAAAGCTTGAAAAGACATACGAAGACGTGCTTGAGGATTTCAATATTGACGAGGAATTTTCCGACGAGGCTACTGAAACTCGTCCCCCCGTCGTGACCATTATGGGACACGTCGATCACGGCAAGACGTCGCTTTTGGATTATATAAGAAAAGCCAACGTCGCGGAAGGCGAGGCCGGAGGAATAACGCAGCACATAGGCGCTTATACCGTTACGCTAAACGGCAAGCCCATAACGTTTATCGATACTCCCGGACACGAGGCCTTTACGGCGATGAGAGCCAGAGGCGCGCAGATTACCGATATAGCCATACTCGTCGTCGCGGTGGACGACGGAGTCATGCCGCAGACAATCGAGGCGATAAATCATGCGAAAGCGGCGGGCGTTTCCGTAATCGTCGCCATAAATAAGATAGATAAACCGGCGGCGGATGTGGGAAGGATAAAACAACAGGTTTCCGAACACGGACTTATTCCGGAGGAATGGGGCGGAGAAGTGCCTATGATAGGCGTTTCTGCAAAAGCCGGTACGGGAGTGCAAGAGCTTCTTGAGAATATTTTGACGCTTGCGGAATTTAAAGAGTTAAAAGCCAACCCCAAACGCGCGGCGAGAGGAACTATAATAGAGGCTAAGCTGGATAAGGGCAGAGGTCCGGTAGCCACCGTTCTTGTTCAGAACGGAACGCTGAGAATAGCCGACACTATAGTCGCGGGTACGGCGATATGCAGAGTCAGGGCGATGATAGACGACAAAGGAAAAAATATCAAGGAAGCCGGGCCGTCCGTACCCGTTTCGGTACTCGGATTTGATTCGGTTCCGGAGGCCGGCGACAATATATTTGCCGTTGCGGACGAGAAACTCGCCAAGCAGGTTATCGGCGAGAGAAGCAGCAAGATAAAATATCAGAAAGTCAAGACCGGCGTCAAGATGAGTCTTGAGGACGTTTATAACAAGATAAACGAAGGCTTGATAAAGGATTTGAACCTCATAATAAAAGCCGACGTTCAAGGCTCCGCGGAAGCCCTCAATCAGGCTTTGTTAAAGATTTCAAACGAGGAAGTACGCGTGAATATAATTCACTCGGGCGTGGGAGCGGTAAACGAATCGGATATTATGCTTGCGGGAACATCTTCCGCCGTCGTAATAGGCTTTAACGTCAGACCCGACGCAAAGGCGAAAGCGGCAGCGGAAAGAGACGAAGTGGAGATAAAGGTGTACAGGATTATCTATGACGCCATAGAGGATATAGAAAAGGCAATGAAAGGTATGCTTGCGCCGAAATTTAAAGAGGTTATACTCGGGCAAGCCTCGGTAAGACAGGTCTTTAAGGTGAGCAACATCGGCACGATTGCGGGATGCATGGTGATAAACGGAAAAATAACGAGAAGCGCGCAATTGCGTCTTTTGAGAGATAACGTTATCATTCACGAAGGCAGCGTCGCATCGCTTAAACGGTTCAAAGAGGACGCAAAGGAAGTGGCTACCGGTTTTGAATGCGGTTTGGGTATCACCGATTATAACGACATCAAAGAAGGCGACGTTATAGAAGCGTTTGTAAAAGAGCAGATTGAAGTCATATAATTTAACGGTAACGTTGCGGCTATGATTTCTGCTCGCGACCGTAATATTGGAGCAATCGGCGTCGATAGCGTTTCGGGAATAGTATTGAAAAAAGGAAGGGAACGGGGATGAATATAGACAGAGTAAATTCGGAATTGAAAAGGCAAATAGCGTTGTTAATAGACAATAACGAAATCAGAGACCCAAGACTTACCGGATTTGTTACGGTAACGGGCGTAAATACGGCTAAGGATTTGGGCTCGGCGACGGTGTATATAAGCGTTTTGAACGGCGATATAAAAGAGACGTTAGCGGCGTTAAAGCATGCGTCGGGATATGTGAGAAATCTCTTGAAGGATAAGGTTAAAATGAGGAATATGCCCGAACTTAGATTTGCCGCGGATAATTCTATAGAGTACGGTATAAAAATGGATAAGCTTATAGACGAGGTAATGGAAAAAGACAAAAAGCAGGAGATATAAAATTTGGACAAACTCGACAAATTGGCGAACATTCTCTGCCAAAAAAGCAAGATTGCTCTTATATGCCATATAAATCCCGACGGAGATACGGTAAGCTCCGCGCTTGCGCTTTCCGCCGCATTAAAAAAGATGAAAAAGACGGCGGATGTTTTTTCGACGGACGAGATAAGCGATAAACTCAAATATTTGCCTTTTTCCGAATGCATAAACAAAGGCGCCGAAGAAAAATACGATATAGCCGTGGCGATAGACTGCGGCGACCGCGGACGTTTGGGGCTTATGGCGGCGATTTATGACAGGGCGGACATCAAAATGTGCGTCGACCATCATAAGTCCAACGCTTTGGACTTTGATTACGCTTTTATAGATCCGGATATTTCGTCTACGGCGGAGATAGTTTTTTCACTTATAAAAATCTTAGGAAAAAATCTCTTTGACAAGGATATAGCCTCTTTGATTTACGCCGGAATATTGACGGATAGCGGAATGTTTTCTTATCCTTCGGTAACCGCAAAAACCCACAGAATAGCCGCGGAGTTATATGATTACGGAATAGACGCCTCCGATATAGCCTACAATGTCTTTAAGAAAAAAACCATGCGAACCTTTGTACTTTCGCATACGGTGCTTTCGCGCGCAAAATTTTTTTGCGAGGACAGGATAGGAATAGCGATATTTTTTTTGAAGGACTTTGAGGAAACGGGCGCAAGCTCGGATAATACGGAGGGGTTGGTAAATTCCATACAGATGATAGACAGCGTAAAGATAGCCGTGACTATCATAGAAACGGGATGGCAACGGTTCAAGGTCAGCATAAGGACAAAAGACCCCGTGGACGCTTCGGATATAGCCGGAGAATTTGGCGGAGGCGGACACAAATTTGCCGCGGGTTGCCGTATCAACGGGCAAATCGAGGAAGTAACGGAAAGGATAGCCAAGGCGGCTAGCGACAGATTGCCTTGACCGATTGGGTCGTAAGCTATGAAATATAACAAAGAAAAATACAATAATGTCGTTTTGTCGGTATTTCTCGTGTCGTTTGCCGTGTTATTGACAATTTTTTCCGTTGCTTTCGGCGACAATCTTTTTTTTATTTTTGTAGCGGTAGTATTTTTAATTATCGCCTTACATCCGAAAAAATACGAGATACGGAATCAAACTCTGAGTTTTTATAGATTTTTTTTGCATAACGAAGTAAATATCAAAGAGATACCGGCGTTGCTGATAACGACGTATGACCGCCGCACGCGATACGGGATGCATATAATAAAATCAACCGACAAAAACGGCAATACGTCGAACGCGGCGTACGTTTATATCTTGAAAAAATTAGACATGAACGAGTTAAATAAATATGCGTCGGCATGTTCGGTGAAAAAACTATGCGATTCCGACGATATAATATTCGGAATGCAATATAACGAGCGGGCGTTTATAGATTTATTGAAGAGCGGTTTCAACGGAAAAATATATATTTGGAGATATTTTTACGACAGGATAGAAAAGGACTTAATTACCGGAAACGGCGTTGAAGAAGACAGAATAATTATCTTGTGACGATAAGGATTGCGGGGATAGTATGGCATGAACGGATTTATCAACATAAATAAGCCCACGAATATAACCTCGTCCGACGTCGTCGTAAAGGTAAGACGAAAATTGAGGGAAATAACCGGCGAAAAGAACATATGCGTCGGACATCTGGGCACGCTTGACCCCGCCGCCGAGGGCGTGTTGGTAATCGCGGTGGGTACGGCGGCGAGACTCTTTGATTATTTCTTAAAAAAAAGAAAAATATATTTCGCCGAATTTACTTTCGGCGAGAGTACCGATACTCTCGATAAAGATGGAAAAATAATCGTGAGCGGTCGATTGTTGCCGTCGCTTCCCGCGCTTTCGGACGCGGCAAAAAAGCTTACGGGCGAGGTATTTCAGGTTCCGCCGCAGTATTCCGCAAAATCTATAGGCGGAGTAAGGGCGTACGAATTGGCGCGACGCGGCAAAACCGTGGAAATTCCCGCGAAAAAAGTCGTCATAAACGACATAAAAATACTGTCTTTTGACGGAAAAAAAGTCGAAGTGTCCGTAAATTGTTTGGGCGGAGTCTATATAAGAAGCATAGCGCGCGATATGGCGGAGATTTGTGGCACGGCGGGTTATATGAGCCGTCTAAAGAGGTTGTCTGCGGGAGTATTCGATATAGAGGACAGCGTAAATCTCGATAGTTTTTTAAACGGCGTTAATGTGTCTTTACTTCCTTTGGAATACGCTTTGGCGGACTTTGCGCGCTTAGACATAGACGCAAAGTACCTTGAAAGGATAAAAAACGGCGTAAGAATAACGTTTGCCGATATGCCGGAAGGTGATTTTTTGGTCTATATCGGCGGCGCGCTTTTTGGCGTCGGGAGAAATGAGGACGGAAAACTTGTTTTGAAGGTCAGATTTTAAAACTTTTATCGGGAGATGCAGTTTTTTTCATACCCGAAAAGTAAAAAGAGGAAAATCATGCAAATCGTAAAATTCGGGCAAAAGATAAAGGGCAACATCATTATGACGCTCGGTTATATGGATTGCGTTCATATAGGACATAGAAAGCTCTTGGACGCAGCGAAACGCGCGGCGGAGTTCTTGGAAGATTTTGACGGCGAAAAGGTTATGACGGCGGCGTTTACTTTTTCGAACAATCCGTTCACAACGCTAAAAAAAGATATATTGCCGATATATGATTTGGATACGAGGTTAAGACGGTTGGGCACCGATTACGCGGTGACGGCGGAATTTGACGAGGAGTTTGCGGCTCTTAGCGCCGATAATTTTCTTGACATCATAGTTGAAACCGCGAATATAAAAGGCATAGTCACGGGATACGACTACAGATTCTCGGCTAATGCGGAAAAAGGCGTCGATTATCTAAAGGAATATCTTTTGAAGCGGGGAATATCTTTGATAACCGTTGAAACGGCTTTTTACGGCGGAGAAAAGGTCTCAAGTTCCGAAATAAGACGGCTTATAAAGGATGGAAAGATAAAAGAAGCTAACGCGCTTTTGGGTAGTTCCTACATGGTTTCCGGCACGGCTGTACACGGCACCCATACGGGAGCGACTCTCGGTTTTCCGACGGTGAATATCCTTCCGAAAGACGGTATAGTGCGGCTTAAAGAAGGCGTGTACGTCACAAAGACGCAGGTGGACGGCAAAGTCTTCGGTTCTCTGACAAACGCGGGAGGACGCCCTACGTTTGACGGTAACGGCGAATATATTTTTGAAACGTATATAAACGGAATCAACCGAGATTTATACGGAAAATATATCGAGATTGAATTTTTGGAGCGTATAAGAGATATAGTCAAATTTAACGACAGAGAAAGTCTTATCCGGCAGTTGGAAAAAGATAAAGAACGCATAATATACTTTAGAAATTTTTGAAAGAAAGACAGGTAAAGCGCGTTGCGCGGAATAAAGGGAGATATGGTATGATTAAATTCGGACCGGCGGGAAACAGCGACAGCTTTTATTCGGAGGGACATAAGCATACTGTCGAGGCGCCCGCATGGCTAAAGGGCAGAGGGCTTGATTGCTTTGAATACTCTCTGGGAAGAGGATTGACTATAAAAGAAGAAACGGCAAAAAACATAGGCGAGGAAGCTAAAAAAAACGGTATAGAACTTAGCGTTCATGCGCCTTATTTTATCAATTTTGCAAATCCCGCGGCATACGAAAAATCTTTTGATTATATACTGAGTTCTCTTAAAATCTTAAAGGCTTTCGGAGGTGAGAGGCTTGTTTTTCATGTCGGTTCATCGATGAAGGCTCCGAGAGACGAGGCGCTGAAAAATACGGCGAACGCTCTCTCAAGAATGGCTTCCGAAATAAAAAGCGATTATCCCGAGTATAAGAATATGCGCTTGTGTCCGGAGACAATGGGCAAGTTGGGGCAGATAGGCTCGGCGGACGAGAGAATAGAGCTGTGTAAAACCGATTGCATTTATACGCCGTGTATAGATTTTGGGCATATCAATGCGAGAGAACACGGGATACTTAAAAGCGGCGACGATTTCCGTGCTTTGATAGCGAAATACGCGGACGCTTTAATGGAACGCGCGATAAACATGCATATACACTTCAGCCGAATAGAGTACGGCAAAGGCGGAGAGGTAAGACATCTTACGTTTGAGGACAATAAATACGGACCTTACTTTGAGCATTTGGCGCCCGTAATACGTGAATTTGAACTTTGTCCTTACATTATATGCGAGTCCGACGGCACGCAAGCCGAGGACGCCGCGGAAATGAAACGGGTTTTTTCAGCGCAAAAATAATCATATTTTTTTTGCGGGCGAGTAACCGATAAAATGCGGGTCGTTTTAAGTTTAATACGCGGTTTTCAAAAAAAACGCTATGTTTATTCGCGCGGATATGGTATAATAATAAAAATTCAAAAAATAATGCAGTAAAAACAATGCAAAAACACGGAGTGATTATGGCGGAAAACATTAACGAATATCGGGCGCCTCAAGAAATTGACCCGGCGGAATCGATTAAGGTTAGGCATGAAAAGCTTAAGGAGCTTATTGCCGCGGGGAAAAACCCCTATGAGGAAACGACGTTTTTTAAAACGGCAAATTCATCGGAAATTATAGGCGCATACGAAAAATACGACGGAAAAGAGGTTTCCATAGCCGGAAGGATTATTTCGCGCAGAATTATGGGAAAGGCGAGCTTTTGTCATATTTTGGACGGAAGCGGAAGCATACAGATTTATCTAAAAGCCGATGATTTAGGCGAGGTCTATGAAGAATTTAAGCGCTTTGACATCGGCGATATAGTCGGCGTAAACGGAAGCGTGTTTACGACTCACAAGGGAGAAATATCAATAAGAGTCACGGCTATAAAGCTGCTTTCAAAATCGCTCTTGCCCCTTCCCGAAAAATATCACGGACTTAAAGACCCCGATTTGAGATATAGACAGCGATACGTCGATCTCTTAGTCAATCCCGATGTAAAAAACGGCTTTGTCGTAAGAAGCGGAATAATAAAGGCAATAAGAGAATTTTTGGACGGCGAGGGCTATATAGAGGTGGAAACGCCTATTTTGAATACCGTTGCGGGCGGCGCGGACGCCAGACCGTTTGTTACGCATCACAATACTCTGGACATGCGGATGTATCTGAGGATTGCGCCGGAGCTATATTTGAAGAAGCTTATTGTGGGCGGTTTTGAGAAAGTGTACGAGTTAGGGAGACTTTTTCGCAACGAGGGCATGAGTATAAGGCATAATCCCGAGTTCACAACCGTTGAGCTTTATGCGGCGTACATGGATTATAACGATATGATGACGACGGCGGAGAGAATGATGGAATATACCGCGCTAAAGGTCTTGAATACGACCGAGTTTGATTATCAGGGAACTAAGATAAGCTTTAAGGCGCCATGGAAAAGATTTACCATGACGGAGGCGATAAAGGAGTTTACAGGAATTGATTGCGAGAAACTCACGCTTGACGAAATCAAAAAGGCCGCTAAAAAGCATGGAGCGGAGTTTACTAAGGATGCCGCTTGGGGAACCGTCGTCTATGAACTTTTTGACAAATTTGTCGAGAGCAAGCTCATACAGCCAACCTTTATTTTAGACTATCCCGTAGAGGTTTCTCCTCTTGCAAAAAAGAAGAAAAGCGACGCCAGATTGACCGAGCGATTTGAAATATTCGTATACGGCAGAGAATTGGGCAACGCATATTCGGAGCTTAACGACCCAATAGATCAAAAGCAGAGATTTATCGAACAGGTAAAAAAACGCGAAAAGGGCGACGAGGAGGCTCAATCCGGCGACGACGATTTTGTCACGGCTCTCGAATACGGTATGCCTCCCACGGGCGGCATGGGCGTGGGAATAGACAGGCTTGTCATGTTTTTGACGGACAGCGTATCTATACGCGACGTTTTGTTGTTTCCGACGATGAAGCCGGTTAAGTGAAAAGATGAAACTTAAAACCCCCATATCGGATTGCATAAAGCATTATGTAAAAAAAAAGCCCGTGCGGTTTCACACTCCGGGTCACCAGGGCGTAAAAAACCGCGGTTTTTTTAAAGGCGCGGAATACGATATAACCGAGTTGTTTTTTTCGGATAACTTGCTTTTTTCAGACGGAGTTATAAGGGAGTCGGAGGAGCAAGCCTCGGAGTTGTACGGGACGTTCGGCACGCTATATTTTACGAACGGCGCTACGTCGGCTATATTCGCCGCCGTAGCGGCGGCAGTCGAGGGTAAAAAAGCGCTTAAGAAGAGTATCCTTATTGCAAAGAACGCTCATCGTTCGGTATACAACGCCGCCGACGTTTGCGGACTTAAAAAGGTGTTCTTCGATTTGGCGGACGATGGGGACGGTTATTTTGTACCGGCAAAGTCTTCGGACATAGAGCGCGCACTCCAAAACAACGAGGATGTTTGCGCCGTTGTTATAACTTCTCCCGATTATTTCGGGCGGTGCGCCGAAACCTCAAAAATATTTGAAGTGACAAGAAAATACGGCGTAACGCTTATAGCGGACGCGGCGCACGGCGCACATTTCAGTTTTTGCGGGCTTTTGCCGGATAGCGCGGCGAGGAATGCCGATTACGCGATAGAAAGCTGTCACAAAACTATGCCCGTATTGACAGGCGGGGCGGTATTGCATTGCGCAAATCACGAATTGAAAGTAAAGGCGGAACAAAAGCGCGCGGTATTTCATAGCTCAAGCCCGAATTATTCCATTCTTGCGTCGCTTGAGTACGCCATAGTAAATTTTGCCGAGCGCGGAGAGAGTTTGTACGGTAAGATGCACAAAAGCATAGCCGCGTTTCAAGAGATAGTTGAAAGCGCCGGATATAAGAGTCAAAATTCCGTGTTCAATATGGATAATGACGACGGCTTTAAGTATGATTTTTCCCGGATAGTCATAAGCGGTGAAGGATATTCCGGAGAAGAAATTAGGCGGCTTTTAGAGAAGCGGAATATTTTTGCGGAGATGTCGTACGGCAATCGCGCCGTATTTATTTCGACGCCTTACAATGCGGACGCGGTTTATAGGCTTGCCGAAGCTTTACGGGATATAAAAGCGGCAAAAAAAAACATGGAGCTCCGTTCCGCGTTTAATGAAAAAGACGACGGCGGCAAAGACGAAGCGACGGCGGCATGTTTAAGCGACGCTCCCATAGAGGGCGCGGAGTATATAAAGTTGGAAGAATGCGAGGGCAGAATAGCCGCCGTGGAAATCGGCGTATATCCTCCCGGTACGCCGATAGCCGTAAACGGCGATACTATAACGCGGCGCGCGGCGGATATTTTGATTAAAAACCGTAAAAGTTTATACGGGTTAAAAGAGGGGAAAATCTGCGTATATGAAAGGTAAATTCATTACTTTCGAGGGATGCGAGAGAGTAGGAAAGAGCACGTATGTAAATATGCTTAGGGAATATCTCTTAACCGCGGGGAAGGCGGATAATTTTATTTTTACCAGAGAGCCGGGAGGCGGCATAATTTCGGAAAGGATAAGGGAAGTGATACTTGACAAGGCTTACCTTGGAAAAATGTCTTATCATACCGAAGCGCTTTTGTATGCGGCGGCGCGCTGTCAGCATATTGACGACGTTATAATGCCCGCGTTGACTTCGGGGAAAAACGTCGTTTGCGATAGGTATATACATTCGTCGTACGCTTATCAGGCGTATGCGCGTTCGTTAGGCATCGATTTTGTAAAGAGCATAAACGATTACGCGGAGAAATACTGTATGCCCGACGCCGTTATATTTATCGACTTAAGCCCGGATAAAGCATATGAACGTGAAACGAATGCCGACGATAGAATGGAGAATGAAAATTCCGAATTTCACGCTAAAGTTTACGAAGGATTTAAGGAACTTTCAAAAACTAAAAAAAGCTTCATAAGAATCATTCCAAAAAGCAAAGAAGAGACTTTCTCAACAATTCTAAAGGCAATATCGGGTATTGTAGCCGTATAATACTTAACCCCCGCAGAGACCGGTTAAAAAAATAAAAAATACAATTTACAAAAAAGTATTGATATAAAACGGATTATATGATATAATAAACAAAAATCCTTATACGGATGGAATTTGGCTGTGGCTTTTAATATATGGGATAAGAAAAAGAAACAAAATATTTTTACGATTGTAATCAGTGGAATTATCATCTCCGTCGCCGTAGTTATAATAGTAATTTCAACGACGGTAAACGCCGCTGAATTAAAGACGTACAAAGAAGAGACGGTAAGTTATCTTTTTGATACTTATAGCGAAGAGGGCTATACCGAAGAAAATTATATAAAGGTAGCGAAGATATTGGAGGAAGCCGAGAACGCAATTAAAAAAGCGCCGTCAAAAGTGGCGGTGAAAATAGATAAAGAGGAAGCCGAAGTACGTTTAAACGGCATTGAAAGGACGGACTCGGATTCGGTCGGATAAATTAATTCTGACTGTGACAAAAGTAGTTTACAAAAAAACTCGGATATCGTCATGATGCCGGCATATTTTTTTGAGATTTATAGGAAAGTGTCTTTTGTATAATACCCTTATATCAGGCTATTGCATATTATGTAATAGCCCTTTTATTTTTTTGGGCAAATAAACAGGAATTTAGAATAGGAGAATTATGAATAACGGATATTTCGATAATTGCCGGAACGATTATTACGGTAGTTGTTCGAATTATACTTCGGACAGCCGCTGTTGTATACCCGTAACGGAATCATGTGATCGCGGACATAGAGGGCCGAGAGGTCCGGTCGGGCCGGCAGGACCAACAGGTCCCTTAGGTCCCATGGGTCCCGTAGGGCCTATAGGACCTAAAGGCGCGGCGGGACCGACGGGCGCAACGGGTGCGATAGGACCGCAAGGGGCGACGGGGCCGGCGGGCGCGACGGGCGCGACGGGAGCGACGGGACCGCAAGGTCCGGTCGGAGCGACGGGAGCGATAGGACCGCAGGGTCCCGTGGGGCAGACGGGGGCGACGGGCGCGACGGGCGCCGCGGGGCCGCAAGGGGCGACGGGACCGATAGGACCCGAAGGACCGGCGGGAGCAATAGGTCAGCAAGGTCCCCCGGGACCGACGGGCGCAACGGGCGCGACGGGCGCGACGGGCGCA
>JAISQX010000196.1 GCA_031273965.1 Clostridiales bacterium | reverse complement strand
CATTATCCAACGCGGCTTTCGCAAGATTTTTCATATATCTTATTTTGTTATACGAAACGCCTATATCCCGTATCGCCTCGTCGTCCGCGCCAAAAACCTTTTTCGGCGTAATTTCACCGCCGAATAATTTTTCAAACCTCACCCATATCGCGTCGGCAGCTTTTCCGGAAAGCTGTTGCCCGACAATCGTAAAAACGAGCGATTCAAAATATTTCGTTTCTAATTCATACTCTAAAGCGCCGAATTTTTCTATTATCGCGCCAAGTATAGGGTCGGCTTCGGACAAAAAAACTCTCGCTTCTTCCGTTGCGGTTATATATTCTTTTCTCACCATAATCTCAACTCAAAACCTTTTTCATAAAAATCAATGCGGCGTTTCCGCTTCTTCACGGAAAAATCATATTCAAAAACTATTTCTTTTTTTCGGAATATTGTTTATAAAACGCCGGAGGAATGACTTCACAAGCGCCTGTGCCGCTCAATCCGTCAAAAAATTTATCGACGGATTATAGTTACATTTTAACAGTTAAATGCGGATTTGTAAAGAAAAATCCTTTACCGACAGCCTTTCACCCGGATAAAATACGCGCGCCATAACTTCCGCGGCTGAATTAATGCGTTAATACGCGCGCAAACTCCTCTAAATGATTAAATTTTATTTGCTGTCCGGTTAAAGGTTTCGATATTATGCCGAATAGTTTTTTTGTTTTAAGACATATTACATACATAGCAAAAAAATAAAGGGAATCGTATGAACTACTTAAATCTTTATACCGAATTATATAATCACAACGCGGCGGAATATTATTTTTTCGACGAAAACGCAAGTTACTTTGAAAAACCCGAAAACGAGAACGAAAACACAACGAAATACTCCGTAACTTACGATAAAAACGGAATATTCAGTTATTATCGTGATAATTACGTATATACGGGCGGAGCGCACGGAATCACGACGCGAACTTCGAGGACGTTTGACCCTGTAAGGGGAAAAGTTTTGCGGCTAAGAGATTTTTTAAGAAGCGAAGAAGAAGTTGAACTTGCAAAAAAAGATATTCTAAAGCAAGCCGAGGAACGAATGAAAGAAAATCCGTCGATATTTTTTAATGATTATAAAGAGCTTTTGAAAAAAAACTTTAATCCCGAGAATTTTTATGTCTCCGACAAAGGTCTGATAATTTATTATCAACAGTACGATATCGCGCCGTATTCCACTGGAATAGTAGAGTTTTCCGTTCCGTATAAAGCGCCGCGTTGACAAAGCAAAATATTAAAGCTCCCGCCCGCGGCAACGATACGGCAATAACAGCGCTCAACATAATAACCCACCTCAATTACTATGCTTCTATTATACGACAAAAAATCAAACGCTTAAGGTGGATGTCTATGGTCTGGACTCTTATAAACAAGAGTGCTTTTTCATGTTTACATTGTCGCCTATAAACTCAACGCCCTCCGAAAGCAGCATGTTTCTCTGCGCCGATTCGCCCCCAAAAGCAAAGGCGCGGCTGCATCCGCCGGCTTTTGTCACGACTCTGTGACAAGGGATATTATCGGGGTCCGGATTTACATGCAACGCCCACCCCACTTGGCGCGCCGCGCGCGGATTGCCGCTCTTTGCGGCTACCGTTCCGTAACTCATGACGGTTCCCGAGGGAATTTCTTTTACTACACGGTATACGTCTTCAAAAAAGCCCATAACAAACCCTCCGTTCTAATATTTTCATAATAACCGATATATATCTATTTCCTAACCAAAAAAGTCATAATATAGTCGTAACCGCTTTTTGCATGTGGAATGAAGCAATCCGAGCAGTCTTTTAACCCGTTATTTAATATTTTGAAATTGCCGCGGCAATCGAGATTATAGAGAGGACAAAAGCAAAAAAGGCAGTTTTTCTCCACTCCGCCATGACATACGGCGTAATATTCGCAATCCTTATTTGAAAAATACCTATAGCAGTTGCTCTCGCTCACAGACTCTGTTTCCTCCGCATTTTTTAACGCCGCTTTTAGGACGTGTTCACGTCAATCTAAAAAGAGCGGATTTTAGGAAATCCTTATTATCAAAAAAAGGCATTTATTGCCGTCGCCGCATCGCCGCGCCCGGAAAATATAATGCGCTCAAAGGCAAAAATAGACAAAATATGCCTTTTATGTTGCGTAAATTCGACATAGGCGTTTCCGTTGACTTTCGCTAATAAAAAATATATAATTATTATAGCAACAAACAAATATCTATGCAAATAAAATCGGAGATTATTTTATGGAAAACGATAAAGACATAATCCGCGGCGCCGATTGGCTCTATGCGCGGCGTATTGCCCACCGCGGTCTGCATAACGATTTGTATCCCGAAAATTCCCTACCCGCATTTCAAAACGCAATCGATAATGGATATAATATAGAAACCGATCTTTATATCTTAAAAGACGGAAAAATAGCCGTTTTTCATGACCTGAATACCGCGCGTATGTGCGGCGTAGACTCAAAAATCAGCGACTTGACTTCTTCCGACTTAAAAAATTACAAACTAAAAGGAACGGAAAACACAATCCCTCTTTTGGAAGACTTGTTGGCTCTTGTAAACGGAAAAGCCGGTCTGCTTCTCGAATTGAAATCCTTAACGTTCAACGGAAAGTTAGAATCGGCTCTATTTGAAATATTGAAAGACTATAAAGGCGATTACGCCGTACAATCATTTAATCCCATGTCCGTTTCTTGGTTCAAGCGCCACGCGCCCGACGTTTACCGCGGACAATTGGCGGCATATTACGAAGGAACGCGCCGCCTGGAAAAAGCTCTTATCTCCGCCCTGAGCGCTCTTAAGTTTCGAAAGCTAAACAAACCCGATTTTATAGCGTATAATATTTCGAATCTGCCGAATAAATATGTCGACATGGCGAAGCACGAAGGCAAAAAGCTTCTTGCTTGGACGGTAAAAACCGATGAAGAACGAAAAACAGCCGAAGAAATATGCGATAACTATATCTTCGAAGGCTTCTTGCCGGGCTAAGCAAGCCCTTCATATCGTATATTTTTCAAATAAAGCCCATAGCTATCGAAAAAAAACATAATAAGTAAAGATAAGATACCGCCTTGCCAAAATAACGTTTGCACATTTTTATGTGTAAGCCCGAACGGAAGATAAGAGAAGCTTCTTCAAGGGCTTGTTGACAAAGGCTTTTGAGAATTTGAGTGATAGGATTTTTGTTGTAAAGCGACTTATTTTTACAAACGATAGCGACGCTACCGGCAAGAAAAGAAGGCTTTTGCGGCAAAAATAATCCGTTAAAAAATTAAACAAGCTTTGAGGTTGCGGAATAATCCCTTGAAGAAGCCGTTTTTGTATACAGTCTTACGACAGCCCTCGCAAAGGCTGTCGCTTTTTAATTATTTTTATTATACCGTATATGGCGTAATGTATATCTGATTCAGCTTATAATCGGTGTTTCCTATGATATAGTTCTTTATTACGCTTACTTCCGTCCCCGTCAAATCATTGTCCACTACCACTACGTTTATGCTGTTCGTGCTACAAGTAACCACCGCCGCTTGATGCCCCTTTCCCATTACATAGGTTTCAACGTTCGTTTCTATCTCAATGTTGTTTATTATCTGAAGTTTGGCGGCTTCCGCGGCTTGTTTCGCCTCCGCCGTCGTCGTCTCGGAATTGATTATAGCGTCGTAAAACGCCATTTCCTCGTTTCTGCGCATTTGGCGCTGGGATTTTGCCATCGTTACCCACGACGCCACACCGGTGTCATTGTCGCCCGTATCTACGGGCGTATTGTTAGTCAGGTAGTAGTTCAAAAAACCCGACGCTATAAGCAATACTACCATTGTGCACAAAATAATGATTTTTTTCTTGTTCGCTGCCATAATTTTCTTTTTATAACTCCTTTTTTATAATGATAAAATATATTTTTTCTTGTTTACACAGTGGTATACAAAAAAATATTCTATTGTTTGATATGCCTAAATTCAACTATCTTTTCCATATATTTCGGTTATTTTTTACTTTTTTGCTTTGTGAATATCTCTATTATATCTGAACTTACATCAAGCACTTTTGACGAAGCCCTGAGCAACTCGGTTCGCACCGTCATATTATCCGCGCCTTCCGCCACTATCATAACCCCTAATATATCGGGCATTATTTCCTTTAATATCACCGGTCTCATCACGCCGTTGTCATTTATCAAAATCGGCGTGCTCGTTTCGGTTGACGTTTCGGTCACCCTGTCCACGCCTCCGCTTGAATCCGTGGTCTTGTTTGTGTTAGACGTCACGGTATTCGCCGTCACTACTTCTATTCCGCCGTCAAACATTATCATCACGTCTACCTTTCCCGCGCCGTCAATCTCGGACAATATCGCTGCCAACCGCATCTCAAGCTCCCTCAAAGGATCCGACGCTTCTTTTGCCGTTGTCTTGATAGACCCGTATGTCGCGGCGACGATAAGCAATACGATTGCAATAATTACCGCGGCGGCTATTATCTTGATGTGTTTAACGGATTTCAATTTACCATACAGATTGCGAAACTGCGAGGTTCCGTCCTTTTCGGTCACCGCATCCGTTACCGTGGCTTTTGTTTCCACAAATTGATTCACCATATTAAAATCCTTATGTCCTCCCTTTTTAGCCCGTATCTCTGTGATAAAAGCTCTTTTATTTTGTCGTTAATATTTATATGCGCGGAATCTCCGTCAATGACCGATTGCGCTAAAAAAATATTTATATAATTGAGTTTTTTTTTGTCAGCCGCGTCAAAAACCATGTCCGCCATAACAATTTCTATGTCATTCGCCATAAGATAGTCTTTTATATCCGCTTCTTCGCGCCTTTCGGCTTCGGCGTACACGGAGTAAATATAGTTGTTATCAATATCGTATCCCGATGAAAAATCAAAAAAACCGTCAAGATTAATTCCGCCTTTCAAAAAACCCGTAATCGGAGTTATTATGACTATTGTCACAATCACGGAAAAAATCCCTTTTATATATTTATTCGTCTGTCCTTCGGGCATAATTATGTCAAGCAGTACGGTAAGCACCATTACGCCCGCAATCGATATAATCCAAGAAAGCATAGTTTTACCCTTTATAATCGACGTCGGATTATTCCATTTATAATCGCGTTTTCAGTTCTTTCTTTTTTTTACGCGAAATTGCGTTTAAAATACGTTCGCCGTCATTATCACAAGCATTGATGTTATAAAAAACATAAATCCCACCCCCAAAACCGCGGATACAAGCAACTTCATATTTGACGCGAGTCCGGATATCATATTCGATATTCTCCTATCGGCTATCGGCTCGGCTATCGCCGCCGTAAGCTTTAGAGCAAGTATAAACACGGCTATCCTAAGCACGGGTGACAAGATAACGGACAAAAGAATGACGACCCCCGTGAAGCCCACCGCATTTTTTATAAGCACAATGCTGCCTAAAACCAAATCGAAGCCGTCGGAAATATAACCGCCGAGTATGGGCACATAGCTTGATACTGCAAATTTTACGGCGTTTATCGCCACGTTGTCCATCGCCGCGCCGGTTATACCCTCGACGGTTATGAACAATGTAAAGATCGTAAATATTCCGCCTAAAATCCAATTTGCCGCCGTCTTAAAAAATCGACGAAATCCATCTATTTTGACGGTGTCCGACATATTTCCTATAATTGAAAAAAGTATCGTCGCAATAAAGCACGGCATCACAATACCGTTTATTACGGAAATTATTCCGACCGAAAGCGTAGCCATGAGCGGTTTGTACGACGCGGCGCTTACGACGCCTCCCAAAGCGCTCATCAGCGTTAAAAGTACGGGGAATATGATATTCAT
>JAISQX010000160.1 GCA_031273965.1 Clostridiales bacterium | reverse complement strand
ATCGTATACGGCAGCATAATCGTAAGTAAAAAAAGCTAAGCGGGATTGCAAAGCGTCCGCTAAATTAGGGCTTGCGCGTTTTCATGCGTAAGCCCTGTAAAATATAAGTAAAACGCGCTCTTTCGGTTTGAGGCTTTTTTATTTAAGTATCCGGGTCTTAGGGGTGCGTTTTGCTATTGAAAAAGCGGGTTTACAATGTTTTCCGTTTTTTTTGTTTTTATTTTCAAAAAACATTGATTTTTCTTGGCGGATAATGTATAATAACTAAAGTAGCGCCACATATGCGCTTTAACACATCATAATAAGGAGTTATTTTTTTATGGATGACATTAGTATCGGGTACATTTCTATCTTTGCGGTAATTGTCGGGATCGGACTTATTATCGGCTTTTCCAGAGGCTTTAAAAGAAGTTTTTACAGGCTTCTTTTGGTAATAATAGCTTTGCTTGTCACGATAGGCACGCTTCCGATGATTTTGGACGCAGTTATGACGTATGATTTCTCTTCGCTTTATGTCTTTGAATTGGACGGACAAAAAGCGGAGAGCGCGGAAAAGATTTTAGCCTTGCTTGTCGATAAATATGCCGGCGAGTATTTCCCCGCCGATTCCGCGACTGCCGGATTAGCGCTTACTTTTGCAAAAATGGCGGCGTCCTTAGTCGTATTTTTCATATGGTTCGGCATTATATCTTTCGTGTTTTTACTTGTGTATTGGCTCACGAAAGGTCTTGTTGCCGGAAAAAGCACTCAAGGCAAAAAATATAAGAATAAAAAGCTTTTGGGCGGGCTTGTCGGCGCCGTAAACGGCGTATTGATAGCGTTTATCGCCCTATCTCCGCTTCTCGGAATGGCGGATTTCGCTTCGGCGTACACGTCGAATCCGACGATAAGAGGCTACATACCCGGCGACGTTATCGAGTATATAGACGATTTTACCGGTTACGACGGATTTATTAAGAAAATTTTCGGTTTTAAAAATATTGATATAAAATTCTTCGACAGATTGACCACGGTAAAAAACGACGACGGTTCGGAACTTAGCCTCTCAAGTTTCAAGGAATTTTCCGCGATAATCGAGGACGCGGCGTGGTTTGTGGACAATAAGGACCTGATTAACAATCTGGAAGCTTTGACAAACGAGCAATTGGAGGAAGCTATAACCCATGCGAGGAGTATTATAGATTTCCTGTTCAAAAACGGCATAACCGAGATTATCATAAACGACGGAGTGGCTTATGTAAATAACAATCCCGATAGGATAATCAATCTGGTTCCGGAGGGACAGCTTAGACCGCTTGTCGCGGAGGTTATCGACGCGCTGTTCGGCGACGGAAAGCCCGAAACCGTCAAAAAAGAATTAGACGCCATATTTGACTTTGTTTCCGAAGCGAAAGACGACGTCAAATATTTTATCGCAAACGGAAGCAAAATCGGCGCGCTTTTGAGTTCGACTGACGTATCCGCCGAAAAGACGGCGTTTGTCGCTCACGCAAAGAGTATCGTTTCCAAGCTTTTTATAAAAGAGGACGGCGTTTCGGCGAACGACAGTTTGTTGAGTACGGTCGCCGTCAAATATTTAAAAGAGGCGGATATCGGCGCGCTTTTGGGTTCGAACGCCACTCTCGCGTCTCTTACGGAGGCTGTGACGGGCGCCGTGTTTTATGAAGGACAAGAGGATATAGACGTAATGAAAGTAGATTTAAACGCGGTTTTGATGTTTGCGTTTGACGTTATCGAATCTCCCATGATGGGCGCGTTCGGTTCGGCTTCCTCCTTGGACGGTTTTGCCGCTATCGAGGGTATTTTCGGAGCGTCCGAATTTGTCACGTTGATGAACGAACATCTTTACCAACCGGCGGTGTTAAAGGTTATGAACGGAATACTTGAAACATTTGTGACGGACGACGCCATGCTTCTTCCGATATCCGAATACTTTGAGTATCTCCATAATAATCCCGGATTTATAAGCGCGGAGATAGGTTATCTTGCCTCCGCGGCGGCGGATATCGGGAGCGTTATAGAGGCGGCGGAAGGCGGCGAGCTTTCTTCGCTTGGAGCGGCGTTAGGCGGATTTGCCGACCAACTGTTAGACGCCTCCGGAAAATCCACAATAACCGGACGTACGATTATAGCCATTATGTCAAACATGATGGGAAGTATGACGGGTTCGACGTCCGATCCCATTGGAATAGCCCAAAAGCCCACGGTGGAGACTTCCGCGCCCGCGTGGTCGGGGACGGATTGGACGTCTGACGATTGGGACAGCGAAGCCTTGTTGATTAAGGACGTGCTTATTGGGCAGTTGCTTGCTCAAATGGAAACATTGAGTTCTGCGCCGCAACCGACTCTTACCGAGCTTGTAGCGTTCGGAAAGGTACTTGACGACTTTAAAGGATCCATAGCCTTTTATAATGTCTATGGAAGCTTTATCGACGCCGTAATCGACTCCACGGGCTTTGGCACCGCGTTTGAATCGATAGAACAAATTCCTGCCGACAGCTACAGAGACGTGCAATGGGAAGCAAGCTTTAATATAGCTTATATCGCCGCCGTTATCGGAGGGGCTAAGCTAGATACAGGTACAACGGAATTATTTACGTATATAGACTTATTTATTGATGGCAACGATTTTAACTCTTCGTATAACCTCGTATTTAACAATATTTTGACATCGGCAGGAGTGGGCACTGAGGCCATCGCGGCGGCGCAAGCTTTAGTGAGCGGCGGCGGCACGGACGTTCCCGACGTTGTCGCCGATTATATCGGAGCGTTGCTCTCCGACAAGGATTTAAGTGACGATTGGGCGTCCGAGTGGGTCGACGGATTTATCAATTACCTGGCAAGCAAATAATATACTTTTTATGATGCATTGAAAAATATCCGAACGGTAAACACGGTTAAACAAGAAATGACCGTTGAAAAGCCGTTCGGATTGTTTTTTTTGGGGTCTTTTCAGACGCGGGGGAAAGTTTTTTTAAAAGCCTTGAAAACCACACTGTTTCAGCTTGGAATTTATCGCGGCTTAATGTGTATATTTCTTAGAATAATTATTCGGAGCGATAAGATATGAATCAGTTTGAATTCGACGGTGAAAAGTACAGGCAAGCTTCAAAGCATCAAAAGGAATGGGGCAATAAACTGATTTCCGAATTAAATCTATTAGGGGATGAAGAAGTATTAGATCTCGGTTGCGGCGACGGAGCACTGACGGAACAAATAGCCATTCTGGTTCCCAATGGTAACGTAGTTGGAATTGATGCGTCAATCGGAATGATTCGGGTTGCTCAAAAATTGAAGCAACCAAATCTTTCGTTTGTTTGTGCGGATATTAACGATATTGAATATGAAAATCGGTTTGACATTGTTTTCTCAAACGCCGCTCTACATTGGGTAAAAAATCACAAAAAGCTCTTAAAAAGCAGTTTGAAAGCATTAAAGAGAGGCGGTTGCATTACTTGGAATTTCGGCGCCAACGGAAATTGTGAAAATTTTTGTGATATAGTAAAAACTGTAATGAAGTCTCCTATATATCGTAATCATTTTTTTGACTTTGAATGGCCGTGGTATATGCCGTTAGAAGATGACTATAATGCTTTAATCAAAAGCGTGGGATTTAGCGAGTCTGAAATCAGTTATGAAAATGCAGATAGATATTTTGAGAATAGTGACGAAATGATAAAATGGATTGACCAACCGTGTTTAGTTCCATTTCTTAAAATACTTCCAAACGATAAAAAAGAAGATTTTCGTAATATGGTGGTTAAAATTATGATAGATAGAACAAAACAACCGAATGGAAAATGTTTTGAAACTTTTCGCCGTTTGAACGTTAAAGCTATCAAATAAAAACCGGATAGGGTTTGTAGGACGTATGCTCGTCAAATTGGAATTTAGATGCGACGTCGTTATGCGCAATTTAAGCAAGCGCGAAGGGAAATATACCGTTTGAAAATGAAATATTTGACGTTGTGCTGTCAATGAACGGGTTTCACGCGTTTCCCGATAAGGAAAGAGCGTTTGCGGAGATAGCGCGGGTGCTAAAGAGAGAGGGCGTTTTTATAGGATGTTTTTACATTAAAGGAATTAACAAAAGAACGGATTGGTTTGTAAATAATATTTTTGTCAGGAACGGAACGTTTACGCTGCCGTTTCATAATAAGAATGAAGTTATGGAGAAATTAGGTAGCGAATACAAAGAGGCTGAATTGTGGAACTTGGGATCGATCGTAGCTTTTAAATGTATGCGTAAAAAATAAAGGTAAAAATGCCTTGGATTTCGCGTAGCGGGTCTGATAACGCTTCGCCTTCGGTCTATATGAGATTCAGCAATCGCCTTGATATGCGAAAATTATTGTCACTTCGATTATCCGCGGAATTGCGTTGCTTATAGAAATTGCTATAAGATGCTGCGTTTGTCATAATTTGAGAAATGGCGACATTGGCTTTTATGCGGTATATTGCCGCGCTTCCGCGCTTATTCGCGTGAAAACGAGCGGCGAAAAAAATGATTATAAGAGAAAACCCAAGCGCGTTTGAAACGGCAAAAATCGAATTTTTTATAAAAAAATACAAGCGGACGTAAATTTGTTTTACAATTTTCCTCAAAACCTTTATAATTTATGGTATCATGTTAACTTTGGATTTATCTAAGCTCAATGAACATCAGATTAAACCGGTCACCGATACCGACGGGCAGCTTTTGGTTGTCGCGGGCGCGGGCAGCGGAAAAACCCGCGTGTTGACCTATAGGGTCGCGTACCTTATACGGCATTTAGATGTGGATCCGTACAATATCCTTGCGATAACCTTTACGAACAAAGCGGCGAACGAAATGAAAACGCGCATCAATACCATGCTCGGCGAGGACAATCCCGTATGGGTCAGTACTTTCCATTCCATGGCGAATAGGATTTTAAGAGCCGATATAGACAAAATCGGTTATGACAGAAATTTTAGCATTTACGCCGAAGCGGACGTCGATAAGGTCTTGAAACGCATTATTCAAAATAAGCACAAAGAGGACAAAGACGGCAAGCTTTTGAGTAAAGTGCGGTGGCATATAAGTACCGCCAAAAATATGGGAAAAAATTCCGCGCAGTACGCCTTAGACGCGGCGTTTTCGCATGGCGAGGACGAGGTAACCGAGATATTTTCCGCCTATGAGGAAGAATTGAAAAATTGTAACGCGTTGGACTTTGACGACCTTTTGGTAAAAACCGTCGAGCTCTTTTCGTCGTGTCCTGAAGTTTTGGTAAAGTACGGCAAGCGTTTTAAATATATCCATATCGACGAGTTTCAGGATACGAACAAGATACAATATCTGCTTCTTCGCATGTTGTCCTCATACCATCTCAATATCTTTGCGGTAGGCGACGACGATCAAAGCATTTACGGTTTCCGCGGAGCGGACGTTAGCAATATGCTCAATTTCAAAAAGGATTTTCCGGACGCAAAAATATATAAGCTGGAGAGAAATTATCGCAGTACCGAGAACATTTTGAACGCGGCGAACGCGGTTATTTCTAATAACAAAAACAGAATAAATAAGAAGCTCTGGACGGAAACTGGCGGCGGAGATAAGGTTCTTATTCGCGAAAATTCGACGGACAGAGACGAAGCGGATTTTGTCATAAACAAAATAAACGAATACTTAAAATCGGGGTATTCGCTTAAGGATATGGCGATACTCGTTCGTCAAAATTCTTTGACGCGTCTTTTTGAAGAAAAGCTGAATATGTACGGTTATTCTTATAAGCTTTTCGGCGGTTTTAAGTTTTATGAAAGAAAGGAAATAAAAGACGTTATCGCTTATATGAAGCTTGTAAGCAATCCGAAAGATAAAGAAGCCTTTTACAGGATAATCAATTTTCCCAAAAGAGGCATAGGCGAAGCCGTGCTTACAAGGTTGCGCGACAGAGCCGCGACAACGGGGCGCGATATCATAGACGTCATACTTAATATCGAGGAAGACGACGTTCTTTACGGCGTGACAAAAGCCAGATTGACAGAATTTAAAAACCTTTTAATCAAGCTTATGGACGCGTCGATAAAACTTCCGCTTTTTGAGTATGTGAACGAGATTGTGAGAATAGTAGGTTTTGAAGCGTATTATAAAAACGGCGAGAACGAGGACGTTGAACGCTTTGAAAACATAGCGGAATTTGTCAATGCGGTCAGAGAATTTATAAAAGACAATCCGGGCGCTTCCGCGGAGGAATTTTTGCAGTCGGTTTCGCTGGTGTCGGATCTGGAAACCGAGGAGAACGGGGACAATATCGTCCTTGCGACAATTCACTCGGTAAAGGGCTTGGAGTTCAAAATAGTTTTTATAGCGGGCTTGGAAGAAAACCTTTTTCCGTCGCAGCGTTCGGTAAACGAGGACAGCGAAGTGCAAGAAGAGCGCCGCGTTATGTACGTCGCTATAACGCGCGCCGGAGAAAAGCTTGTGATCACATACGCAAAGAGCCGATTCAGGTTCAACGACGTATTGTATTCGACGTCAAGCCGATTCGTTACGGAAATGGAGGCGGGTTGCGACGTCTGCCATGAGCGATTGGCGGATCTGAGAAAGAACAATCCGAGCGGATACAGTAATTTTAAGTTCGGATCGGCTTACGAGGGAAACTACGGAGGCTACCGCGGGACTTTCGGCAAAGCAAAACCGGAAAACAGCCACTTCCTCGTCCCCGAAAGGGCGGCGATAGAGAAAATGGCAGGCTCAAATCAGGCTTCCGCTTTTTCCGTACAAGAACAAGGACTTTCAAAGCCCTCATATTACGGCGCGGGCGATATACGGTCGCATTCGGACGCTAAGGACGGAGATTTAAGCAAATACAAGCCTGGCGTAAAGGTCTTTCACAAAAAATTCGGAGAGGGAACCATAGTTTCGGTGACCGGCGTTGGCGGCGATATGTCGGCGAGCATAGCTTTTGCTGGGCTTGGCATAAAAAAGTTTAACGTGTCTCTCGCGCCGATAAAAATAATAGGAAATTGATGCGGACTCGTTGACTTAATCCTAACGAGGGATTGTAGGCGGCTTGTCCTAAAGGGGAATTATGCCTGACATAAACGACGAGAGGATTATTTCCTCTATGCAAAATCTCGCGGACGGCGATGCGGAAAATACGTTGCGTCCCAAATACATGAGGGATTATATAGGTCAGGAGAAGGTCAAAAAAAATCTCGGCGTTTGTATCGAGGCGGCTAAGCTTCGCGGGGAGCCTTTGGATCATGTATTGTTATACGGTCCTCCGGGATTGGGCAAGACGACGCTTTCTCATATTATAGCCAATGAAATGGGAGCGCATATTTGGATAACTTCGGGTCCGGCGATCGAAAAAGCCGGAGATTTGGCCTCTATAATAAGCAATCTCAACGAAAACGACGTACTTTTTATAGACGAAATCCACAGATTAAACCGTTCGGTTGAGGAGATACTATATCCCGCTATGGAGGAGTATGTTCTCGATATTATCGTGGGCAAGGGTCCGGGCGCGAGAAGTATAAGAGTGCCGCTTCCGAGGTTTACGCTTATAGGAGCGACAACGAGGGCGGGGATGCTGACTTCGCCGTTAAGAGACAGATTCGGAATAATATTCAGATTGGAAATGTACACGCCGGAGGAGTTAAAGCGCATAACTAAACGCTCCGCGGCGCTTTTGAATATATCTATCGACGAATCCGCCGCGGACGAAATATCGGGGAGGAGTCGCGGAACGCCGCGCATAGCCAACAGATTGTTAAAGCGCGTCAGAGATTTTGCCGATGTGGAGGGGACGAAAGTCATTTCCGAAAGGCTTGCCTCAAAGGCGCTTTACGCCATGGGCGTGGACGCTTTGGGATTAGACGCGACGGACAGGAATATTTTGGAGACGATGATAGAGAAGTTTAACGGCGGTCCCGTGGGGCTTGAGACCATTGCCGCGGCGTCCGGAGAAGAGTCCAATACCGTCGAGGACGTTTACGAGCCGTATCTTATGCAATTAGGATTTATCACGCGCACGCCGCGCGGTCGAGTGTGTCTAAAGACGGCGTACAAGCATCTCGGAAAGCCCGTGCCGCAGGATAAAGACGAGCGGCAATTCGATTTTTTTAACGAACCGAATAAGGAATAATATTATGCTGACGTCGGAATTTGACTATTTTTTACCAACGGAGCTGATAGCTCAAACGCCTATAGAACCGCGCGACGCGTCAAGGCTTTTTGTTTACGATAGAAAAGAGAATACGATAAAGCATGAAGTATTCCGAAATTTGCCGGAATATATAAACGCCGGAGAGGTTCTTGTCATAAACAATACGAAGGTAATGCCCGCGAGGCTACACGGAGTCCTGAACGGTTCGGCAAAAGCCGAGGTATTACTCTTAAAGCGGTTGGACTATAAAACCTTTGAGACAGTCATGCGCCCCGCAAAAAAAGCGCGCGTAAGCTCAAAAATCGTCTTTTCCGATAATCTTTCGGCTACGGTTACAGGTTTTTTTGACGGCGGTATAAGAACTTTGGAATTTGACTTTGACGGCGTATTTGAGGATATATTAAGAGAATACGGAGAGATGCCGTTGCCTCATTACATAAAGGAAAAACTCGCCGATAAATCGAGGTACCAGACGGTATACGGAAAAAACGACGGTTCCGCCGCCGCGCCTACGGCGGGGTTGCATTTTACCGAAGGGCTTTTGGATTCGTTGAGGGCAAAAGGCGTAATAATAGCCGAGTTGCTTTTGCACGTAGGATTGGGAACCTTTCGCCCGGTAAACTCCGAACGCGTCGAGGATCATAAGATGCATAGTGAGTACTATGAGATAGGCGAAGAGGCGGCAGACGCAATCAACGCCGCGAAAAAAGAGGGCAGAAAAATAATCGCCGTCGGCACCACAAGCGTACGCACGTTGGAAAGCGCGGCGGACGAGGACGGCTATTTGAAAGCCGGAAGCGGCGAAACGGATATTTTTATTTATCCGCCCTATAAGTTTAAAATTGCCGACGCCGTTATAACGAATTTTCATCTGCCGAAATCCTCTCTTATTATGCTTGTCTCGGCGTTCGCCGGATATGAAAATACCATGCGTTTATACAAAACCGCGGTGGAGGAGAGGTATCGATTTTTTAGCTTCGGCGACGCTATGCTTATACGATAACGCGGATGTTTTTTTATATGTTAGGAAAAAATTTTATCCATACAAAATAACCGGATAAAAAAATATTATAGGTTGCCTAAAGTTTTGAGAGGGATTAACGGGGGAGATTTTTAAGATTTCTTTCTTCGAAACGAACCTTAGTCCTTAAGGTAAGGGAAATAAAATGTTTAAATACGAAGTTATACATACATGCGCTCAAACAGGCGCGCGAGTCGGAAAATTTACGACTCCTAACGGCGTTATAGAAACGCCGGTTTTTATGCCCGTGGGAACGCTGGCGTCGGTAAAAGCGTTATCGCCGGAGGAGCTTGTCGCCGAAGAAACGTCGATAATCTTGGCTAATACCTATCATCTTTATTTAAGACCCGGACACGATATAATTGAGAGGGCGGGTGGGCTTCATAAGTTTATGAACTGGAACCGTCCCATACTCACCGACAGCGGAGGATTTCAGGTTTTTTCTCTTTCTACCCTCAGGAAGATAAATGAGGAGGGCGTGTTTTTTAATTCGTTTTTTGACGGTTCGAGGCATTTTTTGACTCCGGAGTTGTCGATGAAAATCCAAAAGGCGTTGGGCTCGAATATCGCTATGGCGTTTGACGAATGCACCGACGCAAAGGTCGATAGGACGACGGCAAAAACGGCGCTTGACAGAACGGCGAGGTGGCTGGACAGATGCTCAAAAATCGAGTTGAACGACGATCAGATAATGTTCCCGATAGTGCAGGGCAATATGTACGAGGATTTGAGGAAGGAAAGCTTGGATAAAACTTTGCCGTACGCTAAATGCGGGATAGCGATAGGAGGTCTTTCCGTCGGAGAACCGAAACCCAAGATGTACGAAATGTTGGATATTTTGAAGCCGCTTTTACCGAACGATATGCCCAGATATCTCATGGGCGTGGGCAGCGCGGATTGCATAATAGAGGGCGTTATGCGCGGCATAGATATGTTTGATTGCGTTCTTCCGACAAGGATAGCCAGAAACGGTACGGCGATGACGCGCCGCGGCGATCTTACGATAAGAAACGCGGCTTACAAGGACGATTTTCGTCCCGTTGAGGAGGACTGCGACTGCTATGCGTGCAAAAATTATTCGAGAGCTTATATAAGGCACCTAATAAACACCGACGAGATTTTTGGAGGACGGCTTTTGTCTATTCACAACATACGCTTCCTTATAAAGCTTACAAATGACCTTAAAAAGGCAATTTTGGAAGACAAAACGGCGGATTTTTACAAAGATTTTTTTAAAGACTATAAAATATGATTGTTTTATTTTAAATAATGATGTATAATGAATAAGATATCACGATAGAATTTATTATAAGGAGCTAATTATTAATGGATATTTTGATGTATGTTTTGATCGGTCTTATGATTGTTTGGGTAGCGTTTCAGGCGATTTCGGGACGGAAAAAGAACAAGCAAAGGCAAGAGCTTTTGAACAGTATGGGACCCGGAACCAAGATAGTGACGATAGGCGGCATATACGGAGAAATCAGAAACATCACCGCGGACAACAAAATCGTTGTCAATGTCGGACCGGCTGACAAGGAAAACCTTGTGGTTTTTGACAAGCAGAGCATAAGAAACGTTATTTCGGGTTTTGCCGCGAACGCCGTTTCCCCGTCGAGCGCGCCCGCCGAAGAAAAGAAAGAAGAGAGCAAAGAGGAGAAAAAGAGCGAATAGTTTTATTTGCGCTTTTGTTCCGTCAGAGAGAAACCTATAGCGATTCTATACAAAAAAACCGAAAACACGCGGATGTTTTCGGTTTTTTGTTTGTCGCATTAAGACCCCGTTGCGTATGGTTAAGCCGGAATTATTTTATGCCATAAAATAGTGAAAAATTTTGCGAATCATTTTTTGCCCGTAAAATAGTTGACAATACAATTAGTATATGCTAATATATAAAAGTTATCTAAGGCTAACGCTATATTTTTTATTTGTAAATCGGGTAAATCCGATTTGTTTTAAGGGCATAGAGTTATTTATAGCTAACTAATGGCTTCGAGTAATCGACAAGCGAAGCGGAATATTTTTTACATGTGATTATCTTAAGCTTATTATAGCTTAGATATTTTAAGAAAAAGGCAAAAGGAAAAAGAAACGATATAAAAACTAAAGGTAGGCGATAGCGGTTGCGTTTGGAATTAGTAGTAAAATTTTTTAAAAGACAATATAGGCGCGTTTTGATTTATACATTGTTCGCCGCGTTGTTTGTAACGTCGCTGATGATAGGCGCGGTGACGGACGTCAACTTTGAATCGTTGTTTCGCGGCGACGAGCTCATGTGGTCGATTATGATCCATTCGAGACTTCCGCGAACGCTTGCCGTCGTTTTGGCGGCGTCGGGCTTGAGCGTTGCGGGGCTTATAATGCAGGCTATTAGCCGCAATAAATTTATGTCGCCGTCCACAAGCGGAACGACGAATGCGGCGAGTTTGGGAATGCTGATAGCTTATATAGCTCTCGGAACGAGTCCGGCGATTATTCAAACGATATTCGCTTTTGTGTTCGCGCTTATTTCGACGCTTTTGTTTACGAGCGTAATCAACAAACTAAAAATCCGCGAAGTGGTCTATATACCTCTTATCGGAATGATGTACGGCGGACTTATCTCGGCGATATCGACGGCGATAGCTTATCGCTATGAGGCGATGCAGATACTTAATTCATTTGGATTAGGCAGCTTTGCGAGAGTTGGAAATTTTTCGGTAATTTACATAATAACCGTGCCTCTCTTCTTGTCCGTTCTCTTTTCGACAAAGTTTTCTATTATCGGCATGGGCGAGGATTTTTCAAAAAATCTCGGCGTCAACTATAACAAAGTCGTATTCTTCGGATTGACGCTTATAGCGTTGGTCAGCGCGTCGAGCTTTGTGGCTGTCGGTGGATTACCCTTTATCGGGCTTATAATCCCTAACATGACGACTTCGTTTTACGGCGATAACCTAAAAAGGTCGATAGTCGATATTATGCTTTTCGGGGCGGACTTTGTGCTTATTTGCGATATTATAAGCAGGCTTGTTATTTTTCCGTTTGAAATATCGGTAAGTCTGACTATAAGCGTCGTCGGCGGTATAATTTTTATGATTTATCTTATAAGGGGGATTCGTCATGGAAAAACAAAGACGCGTTAAATCCTCCTCCAAGAGAACCGCCATTATTTTTGGCATCCTTTTTATAGTTATCGCGGCGTCGGTACTGGTATACATATATTCGCGTACGTTCGCAAAGTCAAACAGATTGGGTCTGCCCATGACAAAATTGGCTTTCGACAGCATTATGGCGAGGGCTTTGCCCGCGCTTATCGGAATGAGTATAGGGGGGTTTTTGATAGCGGTAATGAGTCAAGCCTTTCAAACGGCGACCGAATCGAGAGTATTGACGCCGTCGATGATAGGCTTCGATTCGGTTTTTGTGGGAACGCAAACGATTATAGTTTTTATTTTCGGCGCAAGCAGCAAAATATTTTCGAACGCGTATATTAACTACCTGATATCCGCCGGCGCAATGGTGATAATTTCCATGCTTATGTACGGCATGGTTTTGCGAAAAAACAAAAATAATCTGGTATTTCTGCTCATGTTCGGACTCGTCTTATCGGGAATTATCCGAAGCGGTTCTTCGTATTTACAGCTTATTATGGACGCGAACGATTATATGCAGGTTCAGGCGGCGACGGCGGTTACGATAAACAACATGAATACGCGTATTATTTATCTTGCCGCGCCGATTATGGCGGCTACGGGACTTGCTATGATTTTGCGTCACAGGACGTACGATGTAATTGCTTTAGGCAGAGTCAACGCGAAAAGTCTCGGAATAAATTATGACCGTGAAATCAATATTAATCTGCTTCTTATTGCGATAGGCATGTCTATTACGACGGCTTTGATCGGGAGCCTTGCGTTTTTGGGACTACTCGCCGTCAATATTTCAAGAGAAATATTCAAAACTCATAGGCATTCCGTATTGTTTTTAGGAGCCGGTTTGTTCGCGGTCATCGCGTTAGTATTCGGTCAGGCGATGGTAGAGCTTTTGCAAGCGGCTGTTCCTCTGACGACGATTATCGATTTGTTAGGTTGCTCATATATGTTTTATCTGATATTAAAGGAGAACAAGAAGGTATGATAGAAATTAAAGACGTTCACCAATCCTATGGTAAAGGAAAGGTCTTAGACGGAGTCAGCTTGCGTATAAAAGAAAACGCTATCACCGCGATTGTCGGCGCGAACGGCGCGGGCAAATCCACTTTGCTCGGCGTTATAACGAGGATTCTTCCCATGATATCCGGCGAGGTTTTTTGGGACGGTTTTAACTTGAAGCAGGTAAAAAGTCGCGAAATCGCAAAAAAAATTGCCGTATTAAAGCAAACGCAAAGCTTGAATATCCGCATAAACGTCGCGGATCTTGTCGAATTTGGCAGATTCCCTTATTGCGGAGGCAGACTCTCCGACGCGGATAAGGCTAAAGTCGAACAAGCGCTGGATTATATGGATTTGCAATTGATAAGGGATAAATTTATCGACGAGCTTAGCGGTGGACAGCGCCAGCGCGCTTTTATCGCGATGATATTGGCGCAGGATACGCCTTATATATTTTTGGACGAGCCGCTCAACAATCTTGACATCAAGTATTCGGTTGAAATGATGAAAATAATCCGTAAGTTCGTTACGGAGCTTGGCAAGACTATAGTCCTCGTTTTGCACGATATCAATTTTGCAGCCGCATACGCCGATTATATTGTGGCGATGAAGGACGGTAAAATCGCCGGAGAAGGTCCGGTATTGGACATGATCAGCCCGGAAATTCTTAACGGCATTTTTGACCACAACTTCCACATCGTCGAACATGACGGCAAAAAGGTGTGTTTATATTATGATAACGAGAGTAGGCGTAAACATGGCGGATACACGCATAATCACGATAGCGAACACGTTAGTCGTCACGGCGACGAACATGCGCATAATCGCGGCGACGGGTTTGCCCGTCGTAACGACGACAAAAAAGGACGTCGCCATACGGTGTAAATGCGCGGCGGCGCGTATTGCCGAGATTGCGGAGAAAGCTGTCGCGGCGACAAATTAAATCGACAACAAATGTTGTATTCATCTTTTAAAAAAATAACAAATAGGAGGTTAAAAAAAAAGATGAAAAAAAGTATTATGTCACTAGCGCTTGTAATTGCGCTTGTAGTTTCGTTGTTTGCTCTTTCGAGCTGCAACGTGATCCGTAAATGGTTCGGCGGAGGCGACAATCAGACGCCGCCGCTTACGACCGTCGAAGTCACGGGTTCGGACGGCGCCGTCGTCGAGGTGGGAGTAAATCCTACTAAAGTAGCCGTATACGACTATGCTATTTTGGACATTCTCGAAAATGTCGGATTTGACAATACGGGTATTACCCAATTGATCGTTCCGTCAAAAAGCTCTTTGCCCGCGGATCTGGCTTATTATAAAAATCAGCCCGATTCAAAGGTAGTGTCGGGCGGCAGCTTGTTTTATGTCGATTGGGACGTGCTAGACATAGTTCAGCCGCAACTTGTCATTTTAGGCGGACGCTCGTTCGGCATGAACGCCGCAGGCGATAGGCTCAGCGCGGACGACAACGCCGCGTTCAAAAACAGCACTATGGAGCGGTATAGTTCGACGTCGTTTGTCAAGCTGTCGGTCAACGCGTCAAATTCTAATCTCTCGCCCGATTTGGAGAGTAACGTAACGGCTCTCGGCAAAATTTTCCCTTCGCTCAAGCCGGCTCTCGACGCTAAACTCGCCCAAATAAAAGCCGCTATGGATGAAGTAAAAATAAGAGCTCAGGCTTCGGGTAAAAACGCCCTGTTTGTCATGATGGTAGACCAAAATAATATTTCGGTATTCAATCCTTCGAGTCGGTTTGATATGCTTTATGAGGAATTCGGCTTTACTCCCGTGGAAGCGGACGCTGCGGCATGGGGCAACGCGCATGGTTTTGATGCGCAGGCCGAATATGTTCTCGCAAGAAATCCGGACGTCATTTTTGTTCTCGACAGAAGCGCGACGGTGGGAACGGGCGCGGGCTTCGAAAATTTTATAGGTGATAACTCGATTAAGGCAACTTCGGCATACCAAAGCGGCGACATTTATTTGTTGACGGGTGAAGCGTGGTATACTATGACGGGGGGTTTCACCGCGATTACCCGCATGATAGAGGATATCAATCAATTCTTTGCGGAGTAAATCATAATGTATATCGCATACGCTTTATTGTCTGCGGTCTTTTCCGCGCTTACCGCAATTTTATCAAAAGCCGGGCTTAAAAATATCGGCTCTCATACGGCGGTATTTTTTAGAACCGCCGTGGTACTGGTCTTTTGCTGGGCTATAGTCTTCGCGTCGGGCGCGTATATGCAGATAAAACAAATAAGCGGACAGTCGATATTATTTTTGACATTGTCGGGAGTTGCCACGGGCGGCTCCTGGCTTTGTTATTTTAAGGCCTTGTCAATAGGCGATGTCAACAAGGTTGCCGCCGTCGATAAGTCCGGCGTCACGCTGACCATGATAATCGGCATGGTTTATTTGAACGAATCGGTTACGGCGTTTAAGCTTGTCGGCTTGGCGGTATTGACTTTCGGTACGTATTTGATGTTGGGGAAAAAGGACGTAAATTTTAAAAAACGAAAAAATTCGTGGTTTCTTTTTGCGCTTCTCTCCGCGCTTTTTGCCTCGTTGACCTCCATTTTAGCTAAGATAGGGCTTCAAAATATTGATTCAAACTT
>JAISQX010000116.1 GCA_031273965.1 Clostridiales bacterium | reverse complement strand
TGTGAACATGCCGTCAACGGCGTATTCGCATGAAGCGTCAACTACTCCTCTTATGATTTCACGTTCTATCCCAACGTCAAAATATATCAGAGCCGAGACAAGCACCGCCATTGAATCGCTCAATTCGTCGTCTTCATAACCTCTTCCGTAAACCAAACGACTCTTGATGTACCTTGATTTGAAATATACTAATATTACGTCCGTAACGATTTTTTTTATACTTGCCGATAGGGTTTCCCCGTTTTCGTCCTCGCCTATCACATGAACAAAATACCTTTTCTTCCCCTCTTCGACGGCATACGTAGAATACTTACTTTTTGACACTTCGCCGACAATGTAATTAAATTCCCTTGCATACCGTTTATCGATGCTTATAGCTCTAGTCCACATTGACAAAAAAATCCCCCCTCGAGCGCATAACTATCACGGAATCTTGACGCTGACACGCCATAAATAATGTATGCACATACGGGAGCAATAATATACAATTCAACCGTAAAAAAAGAAAAAGCCCGCGTAAAATTTTATGTTATACGGGCTTTTTTTGCGTTTTTATGTATATTATTTCTTTAAATACTCTATCTGTTCGATTAGCTTGCGCTTTAACTCAATGTTTGCCGCAATCTTTTCCTTTTCCTTATCGACAAGCTCTTTCGGAGCTTTTTCAACATATCGCGGATTGCCAAGCATTCCTTGCCCGCGGGTTATCTCCTTATCGACGGCGTCGATATCCTTTTTGAGTTTTTGAATCTCTCCGTCAAGGTCTATAAGGTCGCCTAAAGGTATGTATACTACTCCGAAGTCAAAAACGGCGGCGGCGGTTTTTTCCGCTATATACGATTTATCAAGGACAAAAACGGCGTCCTCCGCATTACATAATTTCTTTATATAAGTAAGATTTTTCGCGATAAATTTTTCGTATTCGGAAACTATGTAAAGCTTAACTTTTTTAGAAGGCGCGACGTTCTTTTCCGCTCTTATGTTTCTGACGCCTTTTATTATATCGGTTATGTATTCAAAATTTTTACCTTTTACGCTCGCCGTTATCTTTTTTATCGGCGTCGGCCAATCGGAAATCATTATGCTGTCGTGCGTTTTTACATTTTTGTCTACAATAGATTGGTATATCTCTTCCGTAATAAACGGTACGAACGGATGAAGCAATTTTAAAATATTTACAAGCGTGAAGTTCAAAACCGCCAGGCTTTCGGATCGTTTTTTTACGTCGTCGGAATAAAGCGCGGGCTTTGAAAGTTCGATGTACCAGTCGCAAAAATCGTTCCAGACAAATTCGTAAAGCTTGGCGGCTGCAAGTCCTATATCATATTTTGACACGGCTTTTGTCACAAGGCGTATAGTTCTATTGAGTTTATCCAAAATCCATTTGTCCGCGTCATTGAGTTTAAAAGTAAACATCTTAGGAATGTTCGCATTTTCGCCGTTGAGCATAACGAATCGCGCGGCATTCCATATCTTATTCATAAAATTCCGCGCGTTCTCTATCTTTTCGTTTAAAAAACGCGTGTCCGATCCGGGCGCTATGCCTATCGACAGCGAAAATCTCAAAGCGTCCGCGCCATATATGTCTATAAGCTCCAGCGGGTCGATACCGTTGCCGAGAGACTTGCTCATCTTTCTGCCGTCCGCGTCCCTAACTATTCCATGTATCAAAACCTCCGAAAACGGCACGTCCTTCATAAAATACAGACCGGAAAAAATCATGCGGGCTACCCAAAACGGTATGATATCATAAGCGGTGACAAGCACGTTCGTAGGATAAAAATAATCCAGATCCTTAGTTTTCTCCGGGTAACCGAGTGTCGAGAAGGGCCAAAGCGCGGAACTAAACCAAGTGTCAAGTACGTCCTCGTCTTGGGAGATTTTATTTGAACCGCATTGACAGCAGCATTTCGGAGTCTCGTACTCAACCATAGTGTTTCCGCAGTCGCCGCAGTAATAAGCCGGGATTCTATGTCCCCATATCAATTGACGGGATATACACCAATCCTTTATATTGTTCATCCAATTCAAATAAGTTTTTTCGTATTTTATCGGAATATATTCTATTTTTTTGTTCTTTACGTATTTTATCGCGGGAGCCGCAAGCGGCTTCATCTTCAAAAACCATTGCTTGCTTATAAGAGGCTCCACAACGCTGTGACAACGATAGCATTCGCCGACATTATGATTGTACGGCTCAGTCTTTTCGAGAAGTCCCGCCGACACCAAATCGGCGACTATCTTTTTTCGGCAATCAAATCTTTCGAGACCTTTGTATTCGCCGGTTTCGTCTGTCATTATTCCGTCGTCGCCTATGACCTTTATAACTTCAAGCTTGTGGCGCACGCCGACTTCAAAGTCGTTTGGGTCGTGAGCCGGAGTTATCTTTACCGCGCCGCTCCCGAAATCCTTTTCGACATATGAATCGGCGACAACGGGAATTTCCCTGTCCGTCAAGGGTAGCTTTAAGGTTTTTCCGACAAAAGCTTTGTAGCGAACGTCGTCGGGATTGACCGCGACAGCCGTATCTCCCAACATTGTTTCGGGGCGCGTAGTAGCGACGACTATATATCCGCTCCCGTCGGACAAAGGATACTTAATATGCCAAAGGTAAGACTGGGTTTCGACATATTCAACTTCCGCGTCCGAAAGCGCCGTACGGCAACTCGTGCACCAATTTATTATGCGCTTGCCGCGATAAATTAGCCCGCTCCTATAATACTTAATAAATGAATCCTTTACGGCGCGATTGAGATTTTCGTCCATAGTAAAAGCCTCTCTGTCCCAATCGCAAGATAAGCCAAGCTTTTTCTGTTGTTCTTTTATTTTATTCCCGTATTGCTCTTTCCAACGCCATGTATGCTCAAGAAATTCCTCTCTTGAAATATCATTCTTCTCTATTCCCCGCTTTTTTAATTGCTCGACTACTTTTAACTCCGTGGCAATAGAAGCGTGATCGGTTCCCGGCAACCAAAGCGCTTCAAATCCCTGCATCCTTTTAAACCTTATAATGATATCCTGCAAGGTTTCGTCCAAAGCATGCCCCATATGTAGTTGCCCCGTGATGTTCGGAGGCGGCATAACTATGGTAAAAGGAGTCTTATTTTTATTGAATTTCGCTTTGAAATATCCTTTATTCAACCAAAAGATATATAGTCTGTCCTCGTATGCTTTGGGGCTAAAAACTTTATCCATATCAATCTATTTTCCTTCATCTTCTATCTTCGTACGTTGCTTAATGGGATCGATTTCTATTTTTTTATCACCTTTAGGCATTTTCCTATCAAATTGTTTGAGTACAACCATAGCATATGTGGCAAAAGCCAAGTAAGATAACGCAACGCCTATCGCCGAAAACACGAAGCCGATAACGTATACCGTATACGAATAATTTCCGGCGAATGCTAACACTACTCCCACGGATAGCACAAAAGACGCCGATTTTCCATACCAATTAGCCGATATGACAACTTTTCTTTTAAGAAGCAAGAAGCCGAGTAAAAGTTGGATTAATTCCTTAAAAAAAAGTAAAACCGTCAAAATATAATAAGGGGGATGAGTGTTCGCAAATATCACGCCCAAGCATATGAGGACGGTAACATGCATCAACTTATCCGCAATAGGATCCAAAAGCTTTCCAAACCTTGACACCATATTGAAACGCCTCGCCACATAACCGTCCAAAAGATCGGTGGACGCGCATACCAAGAACAGTATGAGTCCCCAAAACATATTCTGAAACATTACGACGGCAAAAACCGGAATCAAAACTATTCTCGCCATTGTAATAATATTCGGAGGGGTAAACAAATCCTTTAACTGAGATTTCATATGCAATTCTCGCCTCTTTATTTAAGATAAAAACGATATCCTTATTCACGCGTATCTATGCTTTGCAAACCGTATAACATATATTTTAATTAGGATACATTATAACACAAACCACATTCGTTGTAAAGGCAAAACTACAGTTTTTTTATAATTTGTCAATCTAATATAGTCTTTGCTTTAAGTAAAAATTAATGTATTTCCATGATTGCAAAAAATGAAGAAGCCCGCCGGTTTACAAACAAAAAAGTAATCCTTATCCGACGGTTTATTTTTCTCGAACACTTCTTTTAGCGCGTCCTGAAACTCCGTATAAAAAAAATATTTCATTATTCCGGACGCAAGGCGATTCCTCCCGTAAAATAAAAATAGTATTTGTGCGAGAGACTGCCGCTTCCGCCGATCTGCATTTGCCCGCCGATTAGGATTCTCATACCGGCGACTAAAGATACGCCGATTTGAGACTTGAAACCGGCGCGCATCGTGTTTATGGGAGTCGCCCCGCTAAACCCCGTAGTCGGAAGCGTTTTTGAGGAAGACATCGGCATAAAAGTATTGCTTTCGGGAAGCGCGGTGAACAGCTGAACAAACGGATAAACGGTTATGCCGGACGGAACCGTAAAAGTCCCCCAATTTCCGACGGTAATATAGACATTTTCTATTACGGCGTCAAAAGGCAAAGAAAACACATATTGGTTGTCGGTATCGAGAGTAACGTTTCCGTTTGCATCAAGGGACAATACGGGAGACTTATCGCTAAAAGTAAGTAAACTAACATTATTCGATTGCCCGTTTGCATTGGTCCCCACGTATGGCGCGCCTTGAGACGCAAAAGGAATAATCACCTGCGACCGTTGACCCGAACTCCCGGGATCACCCTTAGGTCCTTGCGGGCCTATGGGACCGGGATCGCCCGTATCCCCTTTCGGTCCCTGCGGACCTATAGGTCCGGTGGCACCCTGAATGCCTTGTATGCCTTGCGGGCCTATGGGACCGGGATCGCCCGTATCTCCTTTAGGTCCTTGCAGACCTGCGGGACCGGGATCGCCCGTATCTCCTTTCGGTCCCTGCG
>JAISQX010000094.1 GCA_031273965.1 Clostridiales bacterium | reverse complement strand
TTTAATGTGTATTATTTTTTGGTATAAGAAGTCAGATAATCGTCAAGCTCGACGTCTAAGGTGTTGTTTATGAGATTAGTCGCTATCATCATGCCGGCGAAAGCCGTTAAAAGCACGATTTGTTCCTCGGAGAAACGCGCGCGCATTTTTTTGAATAATTCGTCGCCGACGCGCGCGGGTTTTGCCGTGCAGGTCTCCGCATATTCCATGAGCAAGACCGAGTCGCCGTCAAGCTTTATATTGTCTGGGTCTTGTCCGCTGTCGCGTAAAATTTTTCTGAAGAAGGTGGAGCAGATAAGACAATCGTTTCCGTAGCTTATGGCATAAGCATAGACGTTAAAGGATAGCTCGTCGACAAATTTTAAGACCGCGTCTCTAAGCGGGTACCATTCCATGAGTACACGAAAAGACGGTAGAGAATGAAGCAGAGTTTTTTTCATGTTTGTTATTCGACCGTATTTTTTTATTTGATTGTCATATTCTTTTTTCGCTTCCGCGTTCAAGCGTTCGTATTCCGGAATACTTATTCTGGACATAAATTTTTTCTCCTTATTTTTCGTTATATACTATTATTATTCTTTTTTGTGAGATAGGCGACCTTAAGAGTTTTCTTTTTGGGCAATCCAAAGCTCTTTATATTCTATGCCCGTTATTTGTGAAAATATTTTTTGTTCGTCCTCGAGTACTTCGGCAAAGCCTTTTTCGTGTTTTTCGGCTATTCGCGCTTTTATTAAGGCATGGTTTTTCGCGTCCAGATTATAGCTTTTTGATACAAAATACATAGCGACTATTCCGACAAAGGGAAGTAAGCAAAGCATGATTTTTACGGCGGTAAGCGTTCTTGCGTCGGCTATGTCCGGAGAGGCGGTTTCTTCGCTTAACTTGAACGCCTCGAGAACAAATCCGAAAATCAAGAAACAAAGACCTTGAACAAGTTGTTTGCCGAGAGTCAAAAGACCGGCGCTTTCGCCTTCACGGCGCTTTCCGTATATCAATTCGTCGATGTCGGGCAAATCCGGAATAAGAGTGCTTGGGACTATGCTTAAGCACGATATGCCGGCGCCGAGAAAGGCTATGCCGGTTAACGGAATAATAACCGGCACGTTCTTTCCTGTGAAAAGCAATATTATACAGCCGATAAACAGCAGCGGCAGGTCTACTTTTAGCGGAAATTGTTTATTGAACTTCTTCATCATGAGCAGATTGGGGACAAAGAAGCCTATTTCAAACGCGCCGCGCAGGTTTACAGTCAAAAAAGACAGAGCAAGAGGCAAGGTCAATCCGCCTATTAAAGGCACGGGATTTAGGTCTCCGTAAACTAAAAGCACAAAGATGACAAGTGAAATCGACGTGCAATAGGAAATGAACGAGCCAAGCATATTCAACGTATAAAATTTTCTGTACAACTTTGATTTAAGTAATTGCGCATAGCTTTTAAAAACGTTTTTTACCGAAAGCTTTTCGTCGGATGGAACTTTAGCCGTTTCTTTTGTTCCGAGGAATGTTGTCAGCATAGGAATTGAGAACATAACGCCGAAAAGAAGTCCCAGCGTCATAAATTCCTTAGTGTGAAGATGGTATTCGCCGAGGTCTTTTACATTTATGACGGCGGAATATATCCATGTGCAACCAACGGCGTATATGCCGGAAAAAATCATACGAAACGCAGAAAAGTTTGTCCTTTCATTATAGCCGTCGACCATTCTGGGCAAAAGCGCTTCATACGGGACCGTTCCTATAGACGACGCCGTACTGAACAAAATCTGGGCGAAGAAAAAATAGACAAACCGCGCGGCTTCTCCGGTTATTCCGAAGTTGTACCACAGCATAAAATATGTAATGAAAATCGGAACGACGGAAACCAATATCCAAGGACGGCAATTTCCGAGCTTTGATTTGGTTTTATCGACAAAAACGCCTATAATCGGATCGATAAAACCGTCCCAAAGCTTGCTCACGCCTAAGATGATAGCGACCTGCCACGCCGGAATAATCATTGCGTACAGCAAAAAATTCATATAATACAGCGTCTGAATCTGCGCTACGCCGCCGCCTAAAGCATAGCCGGAAGCGTACGCCGTGGCGTTAAGTATCTTTTTAATCTTAGGAAAGGCAAAGCTGCGCGTCTTTTTGCCTTTTGGCGAAGTATCCATTGTAGACCTCCTAAAAAGAATGTAGAGTATACATATCAATTTTATATATTATAAGATATTCCTATAAAAAAAGCAACCGATTTACGCGATAAAAATAATTTTGTCGCGTAAATTATTTATGGCACGTTCATGTAAACCGGAAAAGAGCGGATTTTAAGCGCTCTTTTATACCGGAAAAGGTATTTTTTTGCCGACGTAATGCTATGATTATAAAAAATAAAACATTCGAGAGCAAAAATGGTCAAAAATAGACCTTTTACGCTTACGCGAGTCCGACTCCGGACGCCGCCGCCGCTGCCGCTATTAAAAAAGTTTATTTACTAATCCACATTTCCCCGTAGGGAATACCCGTTATATCGGAAAAGATTTTTTGTTGACTTTTCGTAATAGACGCGCTACCCGATAGATGTTTCTCTTGGATTTTCGCTTTTATAAGGTCATGGCTTTTTGCGTCTAAATTGTACTTTCTCGATATAAAATACATGACTCCGCCGCTTAGGATCGGTATAACGCAAAGCATTATGCGCATAGCCGTAAGGCTTCCGATATCGGCTTTTTCCGGAGAGATTTTTGACTCGTCAGAAAGGTCAAATATAGAAAGAATTATGCCGAAGATAAGAAATGATAAGCCCTGTACTACTTGTTTACCAAGACTCACAAGACCCGCGCTTGTTCCTTCGCGGCGTTTTCCGTAAATAAGCTCGTCAACGTCGGTAAGGTCCGGCATAAGAGTGTTCGGAACAAAATTCAGGCAGGACACTCCCGCGCCGATAAACGCCACGCTGATAAAGTATATTATGAGAGGGACTTTTGGGGTTATAAACAAAAGAATGACGCAACCGATAAAGAGTAACGGAAGGTCGATGAGGAAAGGACGGTGTTTGTTGTATTTTTTCATGACAAAGACGTTTGGTAAAAAAAACGACATTTCAAAAGCGTCGCGGATATTGACCACCCAAAAACTCAAAGGCAGGGCGATAACCGCAACACCGATAGAAAACTCGTAAATTTTATTTGTGTAAACCAGAAGCACAAACGTTACAAGCGATATCGATATGGC
>JAISQX010000065.1 GCA_031273965.1 Clostridiales bacterium | reverse complement strand
AAAAAAACCGTATTCCCAAGCAAAGCGATTTGGACGCTATAGACTCGCTTGAGGATAATGAGGAAATCATCGCGTGCGGCGCTATTCGCCGCGATATTTATTCGAAGGATTTGGTATTTATAGTAAGCGACATTAATCGTTGCAAAATTGATTATTCCAGTATAAAGGACGACGACGAGGATTATAACGACGCAAAGGAGGATTACGAATTAATCAAACCGGAGGAGTACATAGAGGAGATACAGCAGGACTTTTTTTCAACGACGGAAGATGTTCCGGAGATTTTTATGAATAAGGATTTCGTTGTTTTTGACTGCGAAACCACGGGACTTGACAGGCAAAGTGACAAGATAATCGAGCTTGCCGCCGTCAAGATAAAGAGCGGGATAATAAGGGAAGTGTTTTCGACGTTTGTAAATCCGGGCGAGGATATAAGCGCGGAGATAACCAAGCTTACAAGCATAACGAACGGAGACCTGGCGGGCGCGCCAAAAATAGAGGATGTCTTCCATGACTTTTATAAGTTTATTAAAGGCTGCGCGCTTGTCGCGCATAATATAGAATTTGATATGGGATTTATCCGCCGCGCGGCGGAGCAGACGCGTTACAAAATAGACAACGATATTTATGATACTATGACGACGGCGCGAAAAAAAGTACGTTCCCAAAATTACAAATTGGGAACGTTGTGCGAGCTTTTGAAGATAGAGTTAAACGGCGCGCATCGCGCGATTAACGACGCTATAGCCACCGCAAAGCTGTTTTTGGCGTTGGAAAAGATAACGGCGAACGGACGCGATTAAGGATGCGCCGTCGCGGGGCGAAGCCGAGCGAATTTTTTGATATAGTCGTATTTGCACGCGCTTTTTGCGCATATAATTTATTTTAGCGTAAAAAACGACACGATTGTAAACGCGACGAAAGACAGCGAAAATAAAAAAGGGAGCGGTTATTCGATTCGCTCCCTTTTGTCTATGAACTCAAATTTTACTCGACGGCGGCGCCGTGGCGGTCGATGCCTTTTCTCGCCATTACCTCGGCGACGGCGACGGCTTGTTGCTTTTCGTCGAATTTATAGAAGAAGAAAGGAATGACGGAGAGCAATATGCTTATGCCCGGTACGAGAATGGTTATCATAAATAAGAGATTTAAGCCGCCTTCGTTATTGATAAGCGAATGAGTCGACGCGTCGCTCGGATCTATCTTTGCCCAGGACAAGGCGAAGCAGCTGACTGCGGCGCCCACCGCCATACCGACTTTGTTGATAAAGGTCTGCATGGAAAAGCAAATGCCTTCGGCGCGCTTACCCTCTTTCCATTCGAGATAATCGACGGAGTCGGCTATCATAGCGTAAGACGTAATGTTTGCGAAACCTTGCGGAATACCGGCGAGTATCAATCCGAACAGATTGACAATGAGACCGAAATCGGATCGCCAACCGCAAAAATACATGACGAACAGCACTATGGCTCCGAATATATGGGAGTATATGTAAGTATTTCGCTTTCCGAATTTTTTTGTGCACCACGGAACCATGAGCGAAGCTATCAGTCCGCCGGGAACGACGGCTATAGTTATAAGAGTGGCTAATTGCGCGCCTTGCATTCCAAAAAAGTCTATATGCATAGCCGCCAAATTGTATTGCGCCAAATAGATGGCGCTATAGAGATATATGGTTCTGCCGGCTCCGAGTACGCCCGAGATAATGATAAGTATAAGCGGTTTGTTTTTTGAGAGAAGCTTGAGGTTTTCCTTGAGGGGTCTTATGTCGTCTTTGTTAAAAAACCGCTCTTTTGTGTTTTTGTATCCGATAAAGAACATCGGAACGGAAATTATGGCGATGATCAAAACCACCCACCAAAAATTTTTGCTCAAAGCGAGAGCGGCTTGACTCTCATGCTGAGGAAGCACGGCGCCCGAAGAATCCGTATAATCCTTTATCCAAAGTCCCGCAAGTATGGGTATAAGCAAGGTTATCAATCCGTTTCCTAACGTGCAAAAAAGCCTTGCGACGGTGAGAAGAGTGCCTCTTTGGTGAGTGTCGTTGGTCATAGCGGTGGCAAGTCCCCAATACGGAACGTCGACTATGGTATACACAACGCTCCAGATAACGTAAACTATGGTAATAATTACTATGGAGATAGTGGCTTTTTGCGGCAGAGGTATAAATAACAAAACGGTAAATGCGGCTATCGGAATAGCCATCCATTTTAAATACGGACGACATTTACCGTCTTTGCTGTTAGTTCTGTCGACAACACTTCCCATGATGGGGTCGTTAAGAGCGTCAAAGACTCGCACTATAAGCATGATGACACCGACGATGGCGGAATCAATAAGTAAGCCGTTGGTCAAAAAATACATCAATACCGAAGAGCCGACGACGCCGCAGATAAGGTTTTGTCCAAATCCCGCGATGCTGTAAGAAATCGCTTCCTTGGGTTGAAAACCAACGTTAGGCGTTGTTCCGAAAGTTTTGTGTAGATTGATTTTTGAAAAAAGCCCTGAACCCATTAGAATCTCCTTTTTGCAACTGATTTTGAAAATGCAACCTTATAATTATAGCATAAACTATGTCGAATTACAATACCTTTTGTAAAATTTCTAAGAAAAAATTATTATAAAAATTAAAATTACTTGGGGATAAAGTATGATGAAACGTAAACGCGACGTCTTAAAGCCGCTAAAAAATAAACGGTTTTTGCGCGTTTCTTAACCTCGTTAGGTTTTTCGTGGGTCTATCCCGGGTTTTCCGGTTTTCACTTATTAAAAAGGTTGAGAGTGGACATTATAGCGCAGTTATAGAAAATCTTTCGGCACTTGCATAAAATCACGTGTTTTATGCAAGTGCCGACCTGTTGGGTCGTTCCTATGTTTTACGGCAACGGCGCATTTTTGTTTCATGTGTCCGAATTTGTTATAGGCGTTAACGAACACCGACATGACCGCTTGAATTGTTTCTATGCTCCGGAAAAAACACCGGCTTCGCCTGCGCAGTCCCGCTATGTATGTCCGCAAATCCGCATTGACGCTTTCGACATCGTGCGTGTCGCTTTTATCGAAAGCGTTTCGATTGTGGCGACCGGGGAATATGACCGCGAGATACGTCACGTTCCCGTCCGTATGATACACCTCGGCTGCCGGAGCGGAATCTACAACCCGCTGAAACACGGTTTCCGTTTTGGAGTATTCCACAGCATATCCCACGATTTGCCGCGGATTTGCGCTAATCATGAGCGTTATATAGATGTTTTCATGCGTTTGCGTGTGCGGCTTGAATTTTACAAACCAAAACAGCTCGTCAAGTTGAAAACTCTGAAAATCAGTGTTAGGACTTATCCACACCGACTCCGGTTTTTTTTATCCACTTATACGCATTCGCCTTGCTCATGCCCAACTGAATACCCACTTGCCGCCCGCTCATGCCCGATAGCAACAAACCGATCGCTTGCTTTTGCACCTCTTCGGAGTAGCCGTGCGGCTTGGCATTAGGCGTGTAATACTTTTTGCAAAGCAAACACCGACAACGTTGCGTACCCGAACGGTTAAGCCCCGCACGAACCTGTTCGTGTTCCGCGCCGCAATACGGACATTTGCGTGTTCTCATTTCTTTCGCTTTCTTCATGCTTTTATTATAGCACAATCTCTGCTAAATGTCCTCTCCTAAAAGGTTATAATTCTTGACATAAGGATTTTCTTAGTGTATACTATACGAGGCTGCGGAATAATTAACCGCAACCTTTGTGCTTTTGATTTTTTGCGGCATCATTAGTCTCTACGTAATTTAATATAAATATCGTGCAATTTTCGGGGAAGTCGGGTAATTATCCCGCACAGCCCTCGCTACTGTACGGAGGTTATCTTTGCCGGCGGGTTAGTCGTTTTAGACGGAGCGCCGCTATTGTTAAGTCACTCGGAGATATTTCGGGGAAGGCGGGCGAAGATTTATTCCTTCTTAGTCAGGATACCCGGATTGCGCCGGACTTGAAGCGTTTCGAGTCCGAACCGACCGAATTTTCGAAGGGAAGATTGCGGAAACGTCAAAGAAAGCGGGGTTTTGCCGCGTTTTTACTCTGACATTTTTGCCCTTTTTTCGTTTAGAAAAGAGGGCTTTTTGTTTATCCGCGCGGTTGTTGCGCCTAAGCGTTTCTTTTGCGGGCGCGGTTAAAAAACAATTTCCGTCTATAGCGACGGGATTTATATAGAGGCTGCGGAATAATTAACCGCAACCTTGTAGCTTTATTTTTTGCGGCGTCATTTTGGTTAAATTCCGTCTTTTGCGCCTTTTAACGTAGCTCCGCTACGCCCTAAGGCACAAAAAGGTCAAAATTTATCCCAAAAGTCCGCTCGCAAAAATCTCAAATTAATTATTCCGCAGCCTCATACTTAATTTTATTATAAGGAGTTCAACATGAAAAAACAAAACAAATTCGGCGCAGCGTCAAAATACGCCGTTCTATCGGCGTTGCTGATTCTTACGGCAACCGTTCTGTCGTCTTGCAGCTTTATCGACACTATCGGCGGCTGGTTCAAGCCGAAGCCCGCGGAGGGATTGAAGAGTATAACGGTTATCATAGCCGACGAAATTCCCGGCGGCGACGGAGAGAACGTAGCTTTTAGCGTCGAACCCTCGGAGTTGAATTTTACGACAGGCGCGTCTTATTTATTCGAAGCGCTTGAAGCTATGAAGGCGGCGGGACAATTGACCTTCGAGGCGGCGGCGGACGGCTTTTTTACGTCTTTCGGCGGAATAGAATTAGGAGCGGGGGAATATATCGCCATTTATTTCAGGTTTAAGGACGGAACGTTTGACGACGCGCTTATGGACGCAAGATTTTCTAAGCCGTGCGAGTATGAAGAGAAACTATATTACGCGGCTAACGTGGGCGCGGCTTCTTTGCCTCTCCGCGACGGTATGGAGATAATATTCGCTAAGGTTTATTACGGAGCGTTTTAGTATGTTTCCCGTCAAAGGTTTTGACGAAAAGCGAAAAACCTCAAAAAAAATCGTATTTACGGCGGTGCTTGCCGCGTCTTTGACCGCAGGTAAATTTATTCTGAGCCATATCCCGAATGTGGAAGTCATAACTTTTTTTATCGTTATGTACAGCGTGGTTTTTGGGATAGGCGTAAGCTTGCCCGCCGTCTTGATTTTTTGCGCCGTCGAAGGCTTTTTGTACGGGCTTCAATACTATCTCGTTACGTATTTTGTCTATTGGCCGCTTCTTGCTCTTTTTGCTTATCTTATATCGAAGAAAACTCAAAAATTTTGGATTTTTTCGATTTATGCGGTCATGATGACAATATTTTTTGGGCTTTTGTCGACATTTATAGATACGCTTTTTTTGACAAACGGTTTTTCGACAAGGTTTTTTGTCATTAGATATTTTAACGGCATTATCTTTTATATTACGCAGATCGTATGTAACGCCGTGCTTTTTCCGACGGCGTTCGACCCGGTAAAAAAAATATTGACGCGTCTGCCGTCAAATTAGAAGCCGTTGTCGGCACAATCGTATAAAATACGGCATAGAATGAGATATGCCGTTATTTTTTTGTCGCGGTTGCTCCGCCGGCTTTGTTTTGAGCCGTAATATGCTTTTACCGTTTAAACGCGGCTTATGCGTTGTTTTATATAAACCGGAGGGATAAAAATTGGCTGACGATACCAAGACGCTTGACCTATACGGAATCATGCGAAAAAATTTTGGAGAATATGTCTATTGGACAAGAGAGATGCTTGTGTTTGTCATAAGCGCGGTTCGGGGCAAGGCGGAGACAATAGAGCGCTATCACCGAACGGCTGACGGAATAGCCGAAGCTTTTTCTCTATATTACGAAAAGAGCGTGGGCGATGAAATAAGGAGATTGTATTACGAACAGAGCCTGATATTCACGGAAATAGCGCGCGCCTATACATATGAAAACGCGAAACTTTACAGCGAAGCCTTGGAACGGTTGACGCGTAGTATAGCCGTAATTACCGAATATTTTCAAAAAATCAACGCGGCTTACGACACGAAAAAAGTTTCCGAATTTATGGAAAATAACGCCGATCGCGCGGTTTCACAAATCAAATTGCGCTTTGCCGGAAATTTTGACGAAGAAATCGACGCCTTCGACAATGCTTTTGACAATATACTCGAAATGGCGGATTATGTGTGCGCGACGATAAAAAACACAATGTTTTAAAATAATATTTGGGAATTAAAAGGCAGGGCTTACGCGAAATGGCTTTGAGGTCGGTTTATGAGCCGAATATTTGAGTAATCCATTCTTTTGGGACAAAAATAAGTCCGACTATTATCATAAAAATTATGGATAGAAGAATATGTAACGCGTAAAAAGACACCGGATGCCTGCCAAAGAAAGTCACGGGCAAATGCCACTTTTTGTTCAGGAAAGGAAGCAGACTTTTTTTTGCCGGATAGATAAACGGAGAGAGCGACGCGCCTATCAAAAAATAGCCTATCCAAGGAATGAGATGTACGCTGTCCAAAAATGACGGAAGATGCGAGTTGTCTACAAAAAATGCGGAAAAAACGTTATCTTCCCACGTTACAAGTCCCGCTTCCGTGCGCTTAAACAGGATGAGAAAGAATATGCCCGCGGCAAGAAGCGCGCCGGAGCGAATATATTTATTTTTTAATATAATGCAAAAGATAAGATGAACGAGATAACATAGCGCGAAAATGTGGAATATTCCGTGAGTGATTGTAAAATACGCGCTTCCTAAGACATAGTCCAATAAGCTCGTAACGACTGTAATCGCGCCGGCAAAAAGAGCGGTTTTTAAGAAGCTTTTGTAAGTTTTACGCGAAAGCGTTACCGACAATCCCGCGACGGTAAAAAATACGCCGACAACTAAAAAATGAAAAAAGTCCTCGACGAACGGCGAGAAAGCCTTTTCGGTTATGAAATAATAAGCTTTTACAATAAAATTGTCCGGCTCCAGAAACTCTTCCCACATAGGGAAAAAGACGACTTCGTATATTACGGCAAAATGATAAAGCAACATAAGAATTAAGCATACGCCGCGGATAAAGTCCAGCTCCCATATGCGGTCGCGGTAGGTTTGCTTTATTTTTTTTGTCTTTTTTTTATCGATTGATTTTTTTTTAGAATCTTTCATTTTAAAAATCACTTCCTATTAAATATATTATAACATAAATATCGTGGTTGTTGTCAAGTAAAAGAAAATGTGATATAATAACAATGGCTTTGAACGGGATTTAGGGGAAATTGCTTGCAAAATTTCCGCCATAATCTATTAAAATCCTTATTAGAAGCATAAAGGATATTATGGATAAATCTGATTTTATCAATAATCGGGATAATGGCATTCTAAAAATTGACGAAACCGTCGGGTCCCGCGACAAGGAAAGGCGCGCGCCGCGCGTCGTCGCGGGCATGAGCGGCGGAGTGGACAGCTCGGTCGCCGCGGCTTTACTCAAAGAACAAGGTTACGAAGTAGTCGGACTTTTTATGCGCAATTGGAGAGAGAAAGACGAAAATGGACGGTGCACCGCTGAGGAGGATTTTTTTGACGTAAAACGCGTGTCCGCCGCTCTCGGAATACCTTATTACGGCGTTGATTTTTCACGCGAATATTCGGAGAGAGTTTTTTTGCAGTTTGTCGAGGAATACAAAAAGGGGAGAACGCCGAATCCCGACGTATTATGCAACAGAGAGATAAAATTCGGCTCGTTCAAGGAATACGCCGCGGCTATGGGCGCGGATTTTACGGCGACGGGGCATTACGCCGATACGGAGATAAGGGACGGTTTGACGTTTTTAAAAAAATCCGTTGACGAATCAAAGGATCAGACTTATTTTTTGAATCAAATTACTCAAGCCCAATTGAAAAACACGATATTCCCGTTAGGGCGGCTAAAAAAAACCGAGGTAAGAGAGCTTGCAAAAAAATACGGGCTTTCCACGGCGGGAAAAAAGGACAGCACGGGAATTTGCTTTATCGGCGAGAGGAAGTTCAGAGAGTTTCTATCCGGGTATATTCCTATGAAAGAGGGCGTTATAATGACGTGCGACGGCAGAGTAGTGGGCAGACACGACGGCGTATATTATTATACTCTGGGACAAAGACGCGGATTGGGACTGGGCGGCGATAAGGAATACGCGGGCGGCAGATGGTTTGTCATAGGTAAGGACGCGGAGAAAAATATCCTGTATGTTTCAAACGGCGACGAAAGCCGGCTTTATAAAAAAGAGCTGTACGCGGAGGGCGTTAATTTTATCGCGCAAAAGCCGAAGGGAGGCGCTATGCGCGTTACGGCGCGAATAAGGCACCGCCAACCCGAGCAGAGCGCCGTCGCCGAATTTGACAAAAACGGCAACGTACATATCGTCTTTGACGCGCCGCAACGCGCGGCGGCGGCGGGACAATACGTCGTATTATACGACGGCGAATATTGCATAGGAGGAGGAGTTATAACCGACTTATGATAACAATACACGCGTCAAAATCCACGGACGGCGTTATCCGCGGCATTATAGGGGCGCTAAGAGAAAACATGGCAAAAAATCCCGCGGAACACCATATCGTTATAGTGCCGGACAACGCCGCGTTGTTTATAGAGCTGAAGATTATGAAGGAATTGAATCTAATCGGCACTTTTAATATAGAGGCGGCGTCGCTTATGCGGCTTGCAAAAAAATATCTTGATTTATCGGGAGTTTTAACGGAAGAAGGCGCGGCTATGATACTAAAAAGAATAGCTACGGAGGAATCCGGCGCATTGTCATGCTTCAAAAAATCCGTCGGTTCCGCCGGCTTTTTAAAAGAGGCGTACGACATTATACGCGGTATAAGAAACAACCGTATAGATGCGGAAAAAATCAAAAGCATATCCGCGGATTTGCCTCAAAAGCTAAAGCATAAGCTTGACGACGTTATCTATCTCTATAACGGATATATAAAGGAGATGTCGGAAAAACACGGCGACTCGTTGAGCTACCTTGAAAAGATGTATTTAAAAGTAGGGGATATGGAGCACATTATTAGCGCAAGGATATATATACTGCTATACGACGGTTTTTCCGCTTTGGAATACGATATTATCGAAAAACTTATGAAGTATGCGCCGAGCGTGGATATCGGCATCGTAGGTAACGAGGGCGCGCCGAACGCCGCGATATATGCCGAAGACGGGTTGTTTTACGGAATAGCCGCACGGGCGGGCGAATACTCGTATAGAGTGATTTCCCATGACGCGGAGCTTCCGATAGTATTCGAGCATATAGCCGACAATTTATATTCTTATGCAAAATGCAAAAAAATACAAAGCGACGGCGCGGTACGACTGATTGAAGCGAAGAGTCCGCACGACGAGGCGCTATATACCGCGCGCGAAATAAACCGCATGATAGACGATACGGATATCGATTATTCTGATATAGCCGTCGTTATTCCCGATATAAGCAAATACGCGCCGTATATAAAAGCGATTTTTTCCAGATTTGAAATACCGTACGCTTTGAGCGCAAAAAAAAGCGCGGCTTTGGGCGCGCTTGCAAAATTTATAAAAGCCGCATCGGAGATATACAAGAAGAATTATCATATCGTGCCTTTTTTGGAATTTATAAAAAATCCTTATTTCGATATCGACGCGGCTCTCGCGGGAGAGTTTGAGAACTATTGCGCGCGAAAGAACGTCGAATACCTTTACTCGCCCTTGGACGACGCGCAAGCCGAAGAGCTTAGGCTTCGCGCCTTATCTTCGGCAAGGTTTTTTGAGAAGCCTAACGAAATAATAAACGCGAAAGAATTTTTCCGAATAGTCGAGGAATTTTTTAATGGCAACGGCGTCTTTGAGAAAACAGACGGATACGCCGATTCCGCTTCGGCCGAGGACGCATATTACAGGATACAATGCTGTAAAAAGATTGTGGGAATATTGAACGAGATGACAAGAGTGTTTTCCGAGACAAAGCTTAGCGCGGGGGACTTTTCGGATATATTGCTTTCGCAATGCGCCGCCTCGGATGTTGCGCCGCTACAACAAAAACTTAACGTTTATATCGGCGGAACGCAGGACGGAGTTTTTGACAAAAAGGTCTTGTTTATACTCGGGGCGGACGCGGGCGCGTTTCCCAAAGAAAGAAAAAAGTCTAAGATTATATCCGAAAGGGAAGAGAGCTTATTAAAAGAGCAAGGCGTCGTATTCGACGCTCCGGAGGGTTTAACCGCGCGGGCGGTTAAGCTTATGTCGTCGCCGAAAGAAAGACTTTACGTCATGAGAAATACGGCGGGCGGAGGATATGCGGCTTCGGTTTTCGGTAAGCTGGAAGGAATATTTTCCGACGTAAAAATAGAAAATCCGGAAGGAGCGAGCATATATAAAGACGGAACGAAAGAACGGCAAACGGACGGTTTTATCTATCTCGCGTCGCGAAGGAGCAATCTCTTATACACGATGTTATCCGAAGCGGACAATATCGACGCTGAAACAGAAGAGTTGTTTTCGGCGGCCTATTCCGCGCTAAAAGACGATGAAAAGACAAAATTTGATATGCGCTTAAACGAGGACGCGGCACAATGCCTCGGCGGTATAGACTCGTTTATCGGCAATGCAAAAGAGCTGTTTTTTAAGAATAAAAGCATACGCGTAACGCAAGTGGAAAAATATTACGCTTGTCCGTATTTGCATTTTTTGCAATACGGCTTAAGGCTTGGCGAAGACGTAAAGAGCGAATTGGAAGCGAGGGATACGGGTAATATAATACACGATGTATTGGACGGCTTTGTAGTCAAATCAAAAGACATGCTAAAGGAAGAAGCGATTATATTCGCCGATAGGGTTATAGACGGCGTACTTGCGCGAAGAGGGTTCATCGAAAAACTCGACAGCCCGAAAAATCTCAACGTCAAAAAACGCATGAAAAAAGATTTACTTCGCGTATGCGCGGATTTACATGCGTTTATAAGTAATTCGGATTTTAAGCCCGCGTATACGGAGGCGGCTATTTCGGAGGGCGGTTTATTCAAGCCTTTGCAGCTTAAAAACGGAGTTAAGCTGACGGGAAAAATAGACAGGACGGATATATGCGGCGACTATGTGAGCGTTATAGATTATAAGACGGGAAGCGTCAAGGGAAACGTGCTTTCCGATGTTTATTACGGAAACAGACTGCAGCTTTTCATATATGCCGCGACGTTGCGCGAGGATAAAAAACTCAAGTGCGCCGCCGCGCTCTATATGAAAATCAAGGACGGTTTTTTAAAAGAGGAAGACGTTGACGGACGGTATAGAGCCGTCGGAGTGACGCTCCTTGACCGCAACGTAATGGGCATGTTGGACAACGACATAAAAAACGGCGCGCAAAAAAGCCGAATTCTTCCCGTAAAAATTACGAGCGATGAAAAACTCGCCGAAGATAACGCGCAAAGTGCGCTGACGGAGCATGAGTTTACGGAATTTTGTAAACTGAGCGTTATGATGGCGGAAAGAGCCGCCGCGGAGATAGAAAAGGGATATATCGCAAAGAAGCCGAGTAAAAACGGAGATTATTGCGCGTGCGAATATTGCGTCGGAAAAATTATATGCGGCGCAAAAAAAATCGTAAGAAGCCAGATGCCTCTTAAAAAAGAAGAGATAGCGGAGATTTTGAGAAATAGCCTCTCCGATTTGGGATATAATACGGTACCGGGAGATACGATATGATGTTTGACGACGACCAAAAATACGCTATAGAAGCGGACGGGAACGTGCTTATTTCGGCGTCGGCGGGGAGCGGTAAGACGGCGGTTCTTTGTGAGAGGTATCTGAGGCTTATAAAAGAGGGCGTCCCGCCCGAAAGGATTCTCGTTTTGACATTTTCGGATAAAGCCGCGCTTGAGATGAAGGAAAGGATAGGGGCAAAGCTGTCGGAGTATGAGGAAGGATTGCATCCCGCCGAGGCGAGAAGCCTTGCCGCGGAGTTTTTGAAAGCGAATATTTCGACGATACACAGCTTTTTGAGCGGAGTGATAACGAAGTATTTTTACGAAGCGGACATAGACCCGTTCTTTTCCGTGATAAGCGATGCGGACGGAAAGGCGCTGAAAGCAAAGGCGTTTGAGACCTTACAAAAAAGGTATAATACCGCGGATGATTCGCTGTATGACAGGCTTGTATATTCGCTTTCGGGCAGCCGAAGCGATAACGGGTTATTTTCCGCTTTAGAGGATTATAGAGAGCTTTTGACGGCGTCGACGGAGGATTATGATTTTGATTCGAGCGTAAAAAGCTGCCGCGAATATATCCTCGGCAATATGATGAGGATATGGAAAAAATATGAGAGAATAGGCGCGGAGCTTATGGAAAAATGCCGCGGCGTAAAGTATGAGGAAATTGTCGAGGAGATACTCTTTTCGATAAAAAACGTTACGACGGCAATTGACGAAAAGACGTTTATAAGCGGAGTAAAAACCGCCGAGAGAGCGGCAAAAAGAATTGTTAATTCGGATTGCGAGGAGACGATAGAACGCATAAGCGCTTTTAAGAAGAATTTTAACGCCATGTTAAAAGAGTCAAAAGAGGACGCCGACGAGCTTGAAAGCTTAAAGGAACAAGCGGAAGAGCAGCGTGGAATAATCGAAAAATTTATCGAAGCGTCGCGGTTCTATATCTCGACGTATTCGGAATTAAAAAGGAATGAAAATAAGCTTGATTATTCGGATTTGGAGAGCTACGCTATCGGGCTATTGGAGAAAGACGCGGTTTTAAAAGAGGTAAGAGAACAATACTGTCATATATTGGTGGACGAGTACCAGGATACTAACCGAGTGCAGGAATATATTTTGAATAGGATTTCCCGAGGAAATCTTTTTACCGTGGGCGACGTAAAGCAAAGCATATTTAATTTTCGGTTGGCTGATCCTTCGATTTTTTTAGAGAGGAAAAAAGCGTATGATATCGGCGGCAAGAGCCGTAATCTGAATAACAATTATCGAACGTCCGAAAGGATTACGGATTTTATAAACGCCGTTTTTTCGGCGGTTATGACGGAGGAAGACGGCGGTACGGCATATGCCGAGGATTCTATGCTTAAGAGCCGTACCGAATATGCTTCCGAAAAAGCCGCGCCTTACTCGGTGGCGTTTTTTGAGAGGATAAAGGAAAACAAGCGGCGCGACGGATTATACGGCGTGATAGACGACGATGTCTTTGAAGCGCATACGGCGGGAGATTTTGAGGGCCTGTATATCGCCAACGCAATAGTTCGGCTTCTGGATACGGAGATATATATTCCACGTGAGGAAATATACAAAAAAATTGATTTTGACGACATAGCCGTAATAGTAAGAGGACGCGGGGATAACGCGAGGCGCATTCTCTCCGCGCTAAAGGAAGCGGGGATACCCGTTTGCGCCGACGGATTTTCGGAAGAAAACGCGCCGTCCGATCTGCTTATCGAGGTTATAAAAGTTGTGGATAATCCGAAGAATGATATTCCGCTTGCCGCCGTTATGCTATCGTACTTCGGCGGATTCACCGACGACGATTTAAAGGAGATAAGATTACACGATACCGATTCCAAGACGTTTTTTGACTGCATAAAAAAATATATCATAAGTTTCGGCGCGTATTCAAGCGGAGAGCGGCAACGGGAATTGGCGGAAAGGCTGACGGGATTTTTGAACCGTATGGACAGACTTAGAGAAGAAGCCGCTGACGGGGATATCTATTCTCTGATGTGCGAGATAGTTTACGGTAGCGGTTACGACGCTTACTTAGGCGAAGCGCGCGTATCGTTAGAGGCTTTCATGGAAAGTTTTCGCGGAGCGGAGTATTCGCTTCCTTATTTTTTGCGCGACATATGCGGCGCTAAGGTTTCCCCAAAAAGCGGCGGAAGCAAGGGCAAAGTATCGTTTTTGACGGTACACGCCTCGAAAGGCTTGGAGTTTCCGGTAGTCTTTCTTGCGGATTGCAACAAAGGCTTCAACAAGGAGGACGAAAGGGGACCTTACGTCTTTGACGCGGAGTTGGGAATAGGCTTTTATAATCGTGATACCGACAATCTTACGCAAAAAAATACGCTATTCAGAAAGGCGATAATCCTAAAAAAGGATAAAGAGCAGCGAGAG
>JAISQX010000060.1 GCA_031273965.1 Clostridiales bacterium | reverse complement strand
TTTTCAAAGGTGTCGATTACGTATCCGATACCGTTCTTAATATAATCGACGGTGTTTTCTCTAGTCCCTTTTGAAATATTCATGACTCTCTCCTTGTACATCAAAATTTAATCGGCTTTTATGCCAAAACCATGGCTTTGATACCGATTTTTCCGTACGGCATGATGAATATCCGAACTTTCAAACTCAATATCATATGCAAGTGATTATAGCAAAAATAAAAAAAAAAAACAAGTGATTTCCACTTGATAATTTTTAAAATTGCAATATTTATATATTTTTATCAAAAACGCCCCTCGGTAAACTTATATTATGCGCAAAACGAGGCGTTTACTTAAAATATTTGGCTTCCGCTTCGGTTATTTTATCTATTCTTCTCTGGTGGCGTCCGCCCTCGAACGGTACGGAAAACCACGCTCTCACGATTTTCTCCGCTAAATTCTTGTCTACAATGCGCCCGCCTATGCACAAAATATTACTGTTATTGTGAGAAGCGGTAGCTTTTGCGGAAAATTCATCGTTGCACACCGCGGCGCGTATACCCTTTACTTTGTTGGCGCATATGGACATCCCTATACCGGTCCCGCAAAGCAGAATACCCTTCGCGCACTTTCCTCCGCTTACCGCCTCCGCAACCGCCAAAGCAAAATCGGGATAATCGCATGATTCCTCCGTATAGGCGCCGTAATCCAAATACTCGTATCCCAGCATCGTAATACAATTTATGACAGTGTCCTTAAGTGTAAATCCCGCCGCGTCGCAACCTATAGCAATTTTCATAATATTTAACCCCTTCTTTATGTTTTACGGTGTATGCGCGTTATGCATTATTGCCTTATTTGCAATTATAATACCATAAAAAAAACTTTTTAACAATCAAATTGACATTAAATTGAAGGGTTTTTATGTTTTTGGCACAAAAGCATGGAGTATACGCTTTATTTCATAAAAATTCCCGTATTTCTCACTGCCGCGGCTTTTACGGATATCCTTATATCGTAAAAATTGTCTTCGTCCACACACAAACGCACGTCCACGCTTTCCGGAATAGTTACAAAATAATTTTCAAGCGCCGTGTAAACATCGCTTTTTATGACATCTTCCAAGCCGGACGGGGCTTTTATCTTGTCTATGAGTAAAACGTTTCTCAATCTTCCCGCGGCTTGCTTCGCTTCTTTCATTTTACCTCCTTGTAATACATAACGTGATTTTGTATTATAGATATTGTATGTATTATTAATTATATAAATTATAGGAATACTGTGCAAATATATTGCGGCGTCTTTTTTTAATCTGCGCCTTAACCGCGCGTTACTACCCTAAAATAATTTTTTTAGTTTGACTTTTAGCTTTCCGAATACGCCTCGATAGTCGTTCGTGCAGTCGTACATGTGGCGCTTACCGCTTAAAATGTTTTCGGCAAGTATCATCAACGCCTGCTTAACTTCGCACTCCATATCGTGTCGCATTATATCGGATTTTACGGTTACGCTGTCGTCGTCCGGCACTATTCCGGTAGGCATACATCTGAGCAGTCTTGATATGTCTCCAGCGGTCATCATATCGCCGCTAACCACCATATCACCCCTTACGCGATTAATAATAAGACCGATATTCATGAGAGGATAGCTGTTCAAAAGCGCCATTACTTTATCGGCGTCGCGCACGGCGGAAATATGCGGAGTCGTCACAACATACGCCTCCGATGCGGCGGCGACGGCGCGGTGAAATCCCGCGTCTATTCCGGCTGGACAATCTATTATCACAAAATCAAAGCCTACCGACAACGTGTCGATTATGCTTTTAAAATTTGATACCGCTATATGCGCCGTATCGTAATTATGGAACGACGGCAAAATATACAGCCCGGGATAATCCACGTCCTGTATGAGGGCCTGCTTTAAGCGGCATTTTCCCTCCACTATGTCGGCAATATCGTATGTAACTTTGTTTTCTATGCACATCACGACGTCAAGGTTATTTAGTCCGATATCCGCATCGACCATTACCACCTTTTGCCCGAGCATTGCCAAAGCTATTCCGATATTTGCGCACATTGTCGTCTTTCCCACTCCGCCTTTACCGGATGTGAATACCAATTTACGCCCCATTTGCAAAGCACCTCTTTTTTTCTTTTTTATATCACCGTGAATAAAAATCCGCCGCATTTCGATTCTATCTTCATTCACAACCCAAACAAACCGACGGCTTTAATACTTTACGCCGTTCAGGTAACCTATCTTTTCTATTGCCGTCAATATAAAATGCTTGTTCGACGGCTTACCCTTTTTCATATCTATAGTCGAACCAAATTCCTCGTTGAGGATGTCGACGTCGCCTTTTAGCCACGCCGCCGAGACGGCGTTCTGTATATCTTTTTCTATTGTGGACGCCGATTTTTTATACTTGGCGGAAAGAGTCACATAGCCGTTTTTAGACAAGGGCAAAATATCCCCTCCCTTTACTCCCATACTAATTATGTCGACGAGGTATTTGTATCCGATTTTGTTGGGTATAAAGCCCAGATACAGCAGATAATTGGATATCTTTCCGTTCATATATAAAATCCTTTATCATTTTTTACCGACGTTTCTATCTATCCGTATGCCTTTTAAAGAAAGATCAAAAAAGCTATTTACGTTACAAAAAACATTATAAGATATTTTTGAGTGAAAATATTATGCATTTATATCGTAATTTAAAACCTTTTGACATTTTTTAAAATTTTAATAGCGAATAGAAACACTAAAAAGCCTTTTTGTGTTATAATGTTTATGGCATCATATAAAACCATATTATCATTTTACATGATTTGAAGATTTTAGGCAAAGACAAGAATACAATATTTAAGCAAATAAAATTTTCCGAGGTGAAAAACATGAATAATTTTTCATTATACATCGAATATGAAAAAGACGGCAAGCCGAAAAAAGAAGCGACGTTGAATAATATCGATTACGATATCGATTACAAAACCGGAAAAAACACACTAAAACTCGTTTTAAAGACAAAAAGTCCTCTGTCTTTGAAAAAATTTTATATATCCTACGAAAGACCGTACAAAGACGGAGAAACGTTTTACTCCAACGGCTATCAGGCGTGGACCACCTCCCGCGAATACAAAAAACAAGATAAGCAAATCGGCGCGATAAAAATCGCTAATATTCATCCGACGCTAAAAGCTATGGCGACTACCTCCGGCGATTATAGCTTTATCGATTATCCAAAGACTTCGGGGATTTTTCATTCTTTTACGTACTGCTACTTCAAAGAAGACGATACTATAGACCTTTTCGGTTCCATGGGAGAAAAAAATGGTTTTACTATTTTTAAGCGCGACATGAATAACGGCGTATTCGTCATAGAAAAGGACATAGAGGGTCTTACCGTTGACGGAGAATATGAGATTTTGGAAATCATGAATACAAAAGGCGGATACGACGAAGCTTTTGACGAATATTTTTCTAAACTCAATATAAATACGAGACTTAAAAGCTTGTCGGGATATACAAGCTGGTATAATTATTTTCAAAAAATAGACGAGAGCATTGTATACCGTGACCTTTACGCCTTAAAATCCGTAAAAGAACGCGTCGGCGCAAACATTTTCCAGATAGACGACGGCTATGAAACCTTTGTAGGCGACTGGCTTGACCATAATCCGAAAAAATTCCCAAACGGTATGGGAAGCGTCGCAAAAAAAATACACGACGCGGGGTTTCTCGCCGGACTTTGGCTTGCTCCGCTAAACGCTCAAAAGAAATCAAGAATAGCCAAAGAACATCCCGATTGGCTTGTACTTGACAACAAAACCGGCAAGCCTATCGTGGGCGTCGTCGCGTGGGGCGGCGCGTATAGTTTAGACATATACAATCCCGAAGTACGCGAATATTTAAGAGAAGTATTCGATACGGTTATTCGCAAATGGGGCTTCGACATGGTGAAATTGGATTTTTTATATTCTCAATGCATACAATCGCGCAACAACAAAACGCGAGGAACGATTATGTGCGACGCCATGAAGTTTTTGAGAGAATGCGTCGGCGATAAATATATATTGGGCTGCGGCGTGCCCTTAGGCGCGGCGTTCGGATACGTGGACGCTTGCCGCACCGGTTGC
>JAISQX010000030.1 GCA_031273965.1 Clostridiales bacterium | reverse complement strand
CCTTTCATATTTTTTGCTCTTTCAAAGATGCTCCTCATTATCGCGGGATGAGCTAAGCCGTTCAAAACTTTACGTTTTTTTTCATCCGAAAAAATTATTGACGACAAGATTTCTTTGTCTACTGCGCCGCCCGATACGGCTTCTGGAAATATTTCGGCTATTTCTTTTATATATTCCGGCGTCTTGAGTAATTCGGCGTTTATTTTGTCCGCGGATAAAATATTCGTTGAGAGCTCCGCCAAAATCTTCAAAACCTCGGACTTTCCGACGCCTATACCGCCGGTTATAGCTACGAGCATAATCCCTCTTGTCAATGAAGCCACGTCGTGCTTTCTTGCATCTCGACCGTAAGCGGTACGGATAATTTGACGACATTTTCCATTTCGTATTTTAATATTTCTTTGACTTTCTTAGACTCATCCTTGTATGCGTCCACAACCAATTCGTCGTGGACGGTCATAATCAATCTGGATTTCAATTTATTTTCTTTAAATTTTGCCGAAACGTTCAGCATAGCTATCTTCATTATGTCGGCGGCGGAGCCTTGAAGCGGCATATTCATGGCTGCGCGTTCGTTGAAGGTTCTTACGTTATAATTTGAAGATTTGATATCGGGCAAGAATCTTATACGGTTAAAATATGTCTTTATATAACCGTTCTCCTTTGCAAACGCCACATTTTTTTCCATATACGCTTTGACTTTAGGATACAATTCAAAATATTTTTCTATAAAGTCGCGCGCTTTTTTTACGGATATACCCAATCCGTTTGATAAGCCGAAATCGCTTATCCCATATATTATCCCAAAATTAACCGCCTTAGCCGCTCTGCGCATATCCTTTGTTACGGACGACGGAGTTTTATCAAATATTTTTGACGCGGTTGCAGTGTGAATATCCTCGTTGTTTAAAAAGGCATCCAAAAGATTCTCATCCCCCGAAAAAGCCGCCATAAGCCTAAGCTCCACCTGAGAATAATCCGCCGAAACGATAAGACAGCCGTCGCTTGCTATAAACATCCGTCTGATTTCTCTGCCTTCCGAATCCCTTATGGGAATATTTTGCATATTAGGTTCGACGGATGATAATCTTCCGGTAGTCGTCAGCGTATTTTTAAAAATCGTATGAATGCGCCCGTCGGAGTCTATCATGTTCCTAAAGCCGTCTATATACGTCGATTGCATTTTCGTATATTGGCGATATTTCAAAATAATCGGAACGACGTTATGCAGATCGGCTATTTCGTTGAGTATATCCACGCCCGTGGAATACCATCCCGATTTGTTTTTCTTTAACGTGGGGAGTTTTAGCTTGTCGTACAAAACCGCGTTTAGCTGCTTAGGCGAATTGATATTGAATTTCTCGCCCGTTTCTTTGTAAATCGCTTCGGCAAGCATGTTGATTTCCGCGGTGTATTTTTCGGACAGCTCTTCCATGACGGCTTTGTCTATACGAAAACCGTTGTTTTCCATATCAAAAAGCACGCTTATAAGCGGAAACTCTATATTATAATACAATTCGTTAAGACCGAGTGTTTTTAGTTTCTCCTTAAAAATTGCCGATACCTTTAATAGACTCGACGCTTTTTCTTCTCTCGATAACGCATAGTATTCCAAAAACGCGTTTAAATCGTTGTAGTTTTGATTGCAATCGATGAGATACGCCGCCAAAAGCACATCGAAATAGGCTCCGTTTAGTTGTTTGACCGCATTATTTTTTAACAAATGCATAAGCGTTTTTAGATCATAGACTATAACGGAGAATTTGCCGGCGTTTATCTCGTCGACTATATGATGAAGCTCGACGGCGTTGCCGTAATTCAAAAGGTCTTGCGTTTGCCTTACTATATATTCTTTACCGTCTCCAAAACCGAAAGCTATTTCATCGTCCACTACAAAAGCCATCTCTTTAAACTCTTTCGCATTTAAAAATACGTTTTTTAGAGCGCTTATATCTTCGATATATATCCTCTCGGCGGTTTTTTCCGGCGCCTTTATCCGAGTGGGATCGGCTTCCAAAAATTCGAATTTTGCTATCACCGACTTCATTCCGAGATTAGACAAAAATTCTTTCGCCTCATAAGCGAACGGGTATTTAAATTCATAACACTCTTCAAAACAATCTATGGGCGCTTCCGTATCTATTTTTGCCAAGACCTTTGAAAGCTCGGCATTTTGTCTGTCCGCAATTAGTTTTTCCTTTAACTTGCCCTGAAATTCATCAATTTTTTCATATAGATTTTCTATTGTTCCATACTGTTTTATTAGAGTTTTCGCCGTCTTTTCACCTATTCCCAAGACGCCGGGAATATTGTCCGAGGCGTCGCCCATAAGCGCTTTTAGGTCGACGATATTATCTGGCGTTAAGTCCTCTTCGCCTAATCTTTTTAAGTCATATTCTATAACGTCCGCAACGCCTCTTCTTGTCAGCCAAACTCTCGTGTTTTCATCGACGATTTGGAGAAGGTCTCGGTCTCCCGTGATAATATATATCTTGCCGGTAAAATGCTTCGCTAAGGTTCCGATAACGTCGTCGGCTTCGTATCCTTCTTTTTTTAGAGGATTTATATTCATTGTCGCCAAAAGCTCGTGTATAACGGGCATTTGCGCGGCAAGCTCCTCGGGCATAGGTTTTCTTGTTCCTTTATAATCCGCGTATTGTTTATGGCGGAACGTAGGCGCGCCGACGTCAAACGCCGCGGCTACATGAGTAGGTTTTATGTCCTTAATAATAGACGAAAGCATGTTCATATATCCCAACACGGCGTTGACAATAAGCCCGTCTTTGGTTTTCAAAGTCAACGGCAACGCATAAAACGCTCTGTTTAAAAGGCTGTTGCTATCGATGATTACCAATACTTTATCGCTCATTTATATCTTCTCCGGAGATTTTTATTCATGTTTAATTGCCGACATAGGTTCTCACTTTCGTATTTGACCGTTTCCGGTTATAATATATTTTTCCGACGTAAGCGCCTCGAGACCGATAGGCCCTCTCGCGTGCAGCTTTTGAGTGCTTATCGCCATCTCCGCGCCGAAACCGAACTCAAAGCCGTCCGTAAAGCGCGTGGACGCGTTTATATACACCGCCGCCGCGTCGACTTTTTGCGCAAAAATACGCATAATATCTCTGTCGGTTGTGACGATGGCGTCCGAATGCTTGGTGTTGTGTCTATTGATATGTTCGATTGCTTCGTTATAGCCGTT
>JAISQX010000020.1 GCA_031273965.1 Clostridiales bacterium | reverse complement strand
ATCATTGACCAGCTTATAATAATCGACATAGACGGTATTAACCACCAGCTTACTCAACAGCGATTTGTTATATCTAAACGCGTTTGCCGGGTTTATTCTTACACCGCTATCCTCCGCGTTCTCGGTGCTCTCCGCAGTTCCTGCAGCCTCTATCGGGAGATCGCGCTCAAACACGATATTTCCCTTGCGATCGACATAGACGTAGCACTGGCAATAATTGGCTATCTGCTGCAGCATATTCCACGCCGAATCCTCGCCGAGCAGCACATAATCGAGCTTTATCTCCGCCGCGCCCGCCGGGAAGTTGACAAATCTTGCATTTAGCTTCTTTGACGCTATGCCTTGCCTTTTTTTCTCGGCCTTTATCAGGTCGAATATTTTGCCTACGACCTCCTTTATCGGCTTATTCCGCTCTATCGTATATCCCATCGTCCCGTCGCCCTCTCTCGGGTACAAAATATATATATTTCTCAGCGAATAGAGAGCATCGTAGCCCTTGCACGTCATAAACACGCTCTCGTCGTCTATTTTCCATTCGTCGGCGTAGAACCGACCCAACGACACCTTGTCCAACGCCGCACCGTCTTTTATATACGGCTCTATCTCCGCGTTTTTGTTTAGCGAGCTTATGTCGCCGGCCTTTTTTACCGCAACCTTGCAATAGTTGCTGCTCATGCCGTAGGACAGCTCCTCCGGCTCTCCCGACTTCTCCTCCAAAACCTCTATGCTCGCCACTCCGCTACCCTCGTAGCTCTCCTTGTCAACCATATCAAAAAAGTTTATCTTTGCCACCGTCATAGGGTGACTCCAATACCAAAAGCTCAGCTTGATATATTTCACTCCCGGCGTTTTTTTGTCAAAGGCGATATATTTTCCTGCGTATTCTTCTAATTTTATGCTTTCCGTCGTTGCCGCCAACAGTTGCTCGTTGCCTCCGTCTTGCTCGCCGTATAGCTCCACCGTCGCCATGGGAGGATATTCCTTTCTCGCCTTGTCGCCCGTGACCTTTACGCAGGTCACCGTCCTTACCTCGTCGAACTTCACGGTTATTTGCTGCTCGCTGTCAAATCTGTAGCCCGTCCCGTCATTCGCCGCCGCGCTCAAATTGTCTCCCCACCAGCCTATATGCGAGATATGCGCGCTATTTTCTCTGTCGTCAAAGAGATAAAACTCTCCGTTGAGAAACGAATCGCAATAGGTTGTCCCATCATCCCTTGTCACGCCGAGCCGCGCAATCTTTTTTATGCTTGCCTCTTCCGCAAAGATTTCACTCGTCAATATCTCGGAGTAGTGCTCCTTTAGCAAGTCGCCCTCTCTGCTCGTCTCGATCACCTCCGCCTTTTCGTCCGCGCCGCCGCCGCCCACAAAGTCTATATCTACGCTCCCCTCTATCTGTCTGATTGGGTTTTCCAAAGTGTATTTAGCCATGCTCTTGCTCCTTTTCTTTAATCGCTTTTATCGCTTCGAGTCCTTCGGACAACGATTGCTTTTTTTGAAACAGTTTGTTTATCAATTCCGACGGTTTTTGCGCCTTTTTGCCGTTGTTGTTGTAATAAGCCCCGTAATATCCGGTCAATATGCAGTTTACAATGTCGTTTTTGCGCCTTTCCTCACAGCCTTCCGCAAACAGATTGTATTCCCACAATTCCATATCCCATATTTCATGAGGCTTAAGGCCGAGAATCGCGCCGTTCTTTATGATCGTTAGCCAATCAAATCGCGGTTCCTTTGCAATTCCCGCGATTTTTGGAGCTTTTTTTCGATGCGGTTCTGCACCTCCTCGTCGGAAAGCCCCGGGTATTGAAGTCCGTAAAAGTATTTTTCAAGATAATCCATAAGATCGCCTAAGCCCATGTATTCCTCGCATTTATCCGTAAATTCCTTGAGAATAAGCGTGTTGTCAGCCTTTTTCGCGCCGATATAGAGCAGCTTAATTTGTTCCTCCGTCTTCATCTTGGTTATGTCGTTGACTAATTCAAAAAAAGATTTATCATACGCGCTCTCGATATCTCTTATCGTGCCGAGCGAGCATTTTACTTCATAGGCTCTGTCAAGTTTTATAATCATTTTTTTTCCTCGTATAAAAATTTATTTTTTAGCCGTTGATAAGCGCGTCGTTTACATAAAGCGACAATTTACCGTTTCCGCTTACGCTTATAGAAATATTTCCTTTGTCCTCCGCCGACATATCCGCGCTCAGCGATTCGATAAATCCGGTTCCTTCAAAATAGGTGTTATCGGCCGCGGAAAGATAAAGCCTAAGCTTAATCTCCTTTCTTTGATTTTTTGCGGAAAAAAGCGCGCTTTGATTTTTTCCGTTTTCAAAGCTCACCGCCCCGTCCGCGCTCGCGCTCCAGCTCTGTTGCCCCGGTCTTTTGACCGTATATCCGGCTCCGGCCGGGGAGCTTCCGCCGAATTCGGAAAACTCTATGATATCAGAATTGTCCTCCACGCTCCAATTGCTTATATATCCGATAGTAAGCTCCGTTCCGTATGTTCCCGAAGCTTTTTCCGCGATGGTAATTTTGCCCGTTAAACCCGTATACATATACTATTCCTCCTTATGCTATCGCCGAATGCGAGCTCGGCGCCGTCAACGCGCCCGTTCCGTTTATGCTTATCGAGATATTGCCCTTGTCCTCGGCGGAAAGATCTACGCCGAGCGACTCAATATATCCGTCGCCCTGAAAGAGCACGTTGGTAGAACCGTTTGAATAAAGATAAAACTTGCATGTCAGCTTGCTTCCGCTATGCTTAGCCGCAAACAATGCCGCCTGACCCGAGGCCGTCGTGAAGTCTACAGCCCCGTCCGCGCTCGCGCTCCACGTCTGTTGCCCGACAAGCTTTTCTTTATACTTTTCTCCGAGCTTTGATACCTCGATAATATCGGCGGTATCCTCTATGCTCCAATTGCTTATATAGGCGATATCGTTGCCGCCTATATTGATTTTGCCCAATAGACCTGTGTACATAATTTTTTACTCCTTTTATGTTTGTATTTGTCGGTTTGGTTAGTTTCCCTCCGACGCAATAATCATAACATATAAAGACGGCTTTCAACCCTGCAAAGGTTGCAGGGTTGAAAGTCAAAAGTTATGATATACTTAAAGTTTTACCCCTTGTCTAAAGCTTTTTTGTTTTTAAATCTTATCATTTTAATTAATTTTTCCACTAAGCGGTTATATCTCTTTATATATCTGCAGAGCGTGTCGATATGTATAAAATTATCGTTTGCCGTCGCTTCGTAGGTTTTTCGCTCAAAATATAAATCGAAAAAAATATTATAATGATTAGAACAATGCTCCAAATCGTATATCTCATAATAATTCAACATTCTTTTCAATACTTCTTTCAAATCGTCCGCATGAGCGTTTTTCGCAATAAGTTCCTCCAATATTCCTTTTCGTTTGTTCATGCCGTTCCTCCGATATAGCCCTTAAGCTTTTGCAATATTGACACAAGCGTACACAATTTTGTTTTGCCGTAATTTTATCACAAAACGAGGGGCTTTCCAATACTTTCCAAAAAATTTGCTTTAAAGAATAGCTCAATAAACAAGCCGTAAAGTAAACAAAACATTATTAAGAAGCAATTGTCAGTGAAAGTCGGCAAAAAAAAACGCAAGGGCATAAAAAAAGCCTTTGGCGACAACGACAAAGGCATGTAAAAAAAAGAGCATGATAAAAAGCGGCGGGATATTAAGCCAAACAATCACCGAAAGACATTAATAAGCGTTTCCAATATTTCGCCAAGCGCTTTGACAAATTTTACCGCGGAATCGGGGCTGATAATCGACATTCCAAAAATAATAAACGGCGACGCGATTAAACATACTCCCGTGACAAAAACAAAGAATTTTGTCAATACCCATATGAGCTTCATCGTATTCTTTAGATAATAGTCTAATGCGTTATTAAATCTTGTATAAAGATTTTTTGAATAACACTTTTGCCGTATCTCAATATCCGCGGCTTTTGCCGTTTGGACAATTAAATTTTCCTGCGCGTTTTCCATATTTCCTCCTTCAAAATATCTGCGCAATTTTATTTGCGCAAATACTATTTTGACTGTTTTGTATGAAGCCAAAATCGCATTAAGTAAAAATCAAATTAGATTAGTCTTAATAAAGTACAATAGACGTAAAGTCTTGAAAGTAGATTTTGACATAACCGGCTCCGCCGTGACCGCCGCGCCACCAATCGTTTGTCTCTCCGCAACCGCCGCCGCCGCCCGCGCCGTAACCCGCCTGAGTATAATTATCAACATTGCTTACTCCGACGTCTCTATCCGTCCGCGATCCGCTGCCGTTTTGGCCTACGCTAAAAGCCGACGATCCGCCGCCTCCGCCGCCCGAAATGCTTGTCAAACCGGAGGTTCCGCCGCCCGCCTGTCCGCAATCGATAACGGCGTTTTTGCAAACCCTCGTTTGATAATAATTCATATTTTCCGACTCATAGTCATATTTTTTAAGCGTTATATTAAATGAACCGCCGTTTGAACCATAACCGCCCGATTTCTCGCCGCCGACTCCGCCCGACGCTCCGCCGGTTCCTCTTATTACCGCATATCTGTGATACATCGCGTATCCTTGCGGTTCGGTTCCGCTATAGTTATACGGTTTGACGTTTCCTAACTCAACGATTGTCGGACTGCTACAAGACACGGACACTCCTCCGCCTCCGCCCCCGCTTCTTGACGCGCCGCCCGCGCCTCCTCCGCCGCCGTTTGCCTGAAGCTTTGTACCGCTTGACAACTGTATATAAGACGCTCCGCCGGCTCCTCCGGCATTATTCTGATCAAGCTGCCCCGTTCCTCCGTGCCCGACTTGTCCGCTATAAGACGCGCCCACCGGCAACGGAAGACATACAGCTAAAATTCCGCCCGCGCCTCCGCCTCCTCCGCCGCCGCCGTTTGTAGCAAAATTAAATCCCTTTCCGCTGCCGCCACCGCCGCCGCCCGCAACCATATGAACTATTATCCATCTGCTCTTAGACAAAACAAGCGTGCCGTTAAAATTAATATTTTCCTCGTTCGGACGGGAAATCGTAAAAGGATAACCGCTCGTGCCGCCGCCTCTCGCGCCTATAAATTCGCGGCATGTATTCATCGACGGAATATGATCGGCCAACGGCGGAGCGGGAATCGCGCCGTTTACCCTAAATCTCTCCAACGGAAACACACAATTGCCGTACGCTCTTTCGGCGGGCATTGCGGGAAAATATTCTCCTTGATAAAACTGCGAAAACAAGCTGCCGCCGACGGTTAATTCGTCAAATTCATCCGCGTATTTTAATATATGCTCGTCTATTCTATTACCGTCAATTTTATATGGATATCCGCCCATCTGT
>JAISQX010000186.1 GCA_031273965.1 Clostridiales bacterium | reverse complement strand
TACCGAGACATAGTAAATCTCGGTATTCTGAAGCTTTTCTCTTATGTCGGAAAAGAACTCCTTAAGTTCTTGCGCCACGGCTTCGCCCGACTTGCTTCCCACGCCTCCGCTCATGTCGTTACTTCCGACATAAACGACGATTGCGCGCGGCTTGAACGGCAAAATAAATTTGTCTATCCACTTTGACCAATCGGAAACGACTGTGCTTGCGACGCCCATATTGTATGTGGTAAGCGGCGACAAATCCTCCGCGGAAGTAGACCAATACTCCATAAACGAACTTCCTATAAGAAGCACTTCATTCTCCATATAGCCTTTTTCGCTTAGCTCCTCAAATATCGATTCGGCGTTTCTATACCGAACGGGATATCCCCAAAGCAGCGTCGTAATCATTCCCGCCGCCACGCATAATATTACGCATGAAACCAAAATCAGAAATATCTTTTCTTTTTTGCTTCTTTTAATTTTTGACATACCTAAACCGCTCCCATATTTTACGCCGCCGATAACGCCGACGTAAATTTTATTATTTCCCATATATAATACCATACTTTTAAGACTTTTTCAATACCTAATTTAAATATTTTTTTAATATCGTATAATTATACCAAAAGTATAATAATTTTTTATCAGGCAATAATTCTTTCATATAAAAATTTTATAAGGAGCTTAAATGAGAAATTATAAACAAGTGTTATTAGACCCCGCCGATTGCGCGACTCTTATAATCGACCACCAACCTCAAATGTACTTCGGCGTTGAAGGCAAATCCCGAAGCTGCATAATGAACGCCGTAAAATGCTTGGCGCGGACTTCCGCGATTTTTCAAGTACCCGTTATTATGACTACCGTCACGGCGGATTCGTTTGCCGGAAAAATGTACGACGCGGTACTCGACGTATTTAAAGGACATGAGCCTATAGACCGCACCAACCTCAACGCATGGGAGGATACGCGGGTAAAAAGAGCCGTGGAAAATACAAAGAGAAAAAAAATTATAATAGCCGGTTTATGGACCGAAGTATGCGTAACTTTGCCGGCGCTTTCGGCTATCAGTGACGGTTACGAAGTATATTTTGTTTCCGACGCTTGCGGAGGCGCGTCGAAAGAAGCTCATGACACGGCGGTGATGCGTCTTGTACAAAAAGGAGCCGTTCCCGTTACCGCTCTTTCGCTTCTTTTGGAATTTCAGCGCGATTGGGCGGACAAAGCCACATATGACCCCGTAACCGCGCTTATTAAGGAATGCGGCGGCACCTACGGAATAGGCTTAACTTACGCGGAAAACTAAGACTCTTTAGCGATACTAATAGCCGCTAAATATCGTTACGATATTTAATATGCAAAACCTTGAAATTGTCGTACGATAATAGCATGGGGGGGAATTCTCCCCCTAAAACAATGCCATAGATTTTTTATATTCTGTTTACCTTGGTTCTTATCGCGGCTTGTTTGACTCTTTCCGCGACGGCGGAAACTACGCGCGTATCAAACGGCGCGGGAATAATATAGTCGGGATTTAACTCGGCGTCGGAAATAAGTTCCGCAAGCGCGTGCGCCGCGGCAATTTTCATCTCGTCGTTTATATCGCTTGCCCTGACGTCGAGAGCGCCGCGAAAAATGCCCGGAAAAGCCAAAACGTTGTTTATCTGATTGGGATAATCCGATCTGCCCGTGCCAACGATAAACGCTCCCGCCGCTTTCGCCTCGTCGGGAAGAATTTCCGGAGTTGGATTTGCCATGGCGAATATTATCGGCTTTTCACTCATCGACTTGACCATATCCGCGGTAAGAAGTTTCGGAGCGGACAGCCCGAAAAATACGTCGGCGCCCTTTATGACTTCCGCCAAAGTTCCCTTTTTGTCGCATTTATTCGTTATCTCCGCCATTTCGGTTTTTATCGAATTTAATCCCTCGCGCCCTTTATATACCGCTCCCGTTCTGTCGCATAGTACCGCGTCTTTTACGCCCGCGGACAAAAGAAGCTTGGTGACGGCGATAGCCGAAGCGCCCGCTCCGCTAACTACAATATTAAGCTCGCTAAATCTCTTTTTTGCAAGCTTTGCCGCGTTTATGAGCGCGGCAAGCGAAACAACCGCCGTGCCGTGTTGATCGTCGTGAAACACCGGAATATCCAACTGTTCCTTTAATTGCTTCTCTATCTCAAAGCATCTCGGCGATGATATATCCTCCAGATTGATTCCTCCGAAGCTGCCCGCAATAAGCCTGCATGTGTCGACTATCTCTTTTACGTCTTTACTCCTTATACAAATAGGGAACGCATCGACGTCTCCAAATTCTTTGAACAGAACGCACTTGCCCTCCATGACGGGCATTCCCGCTTCCGGGCCTATGTCGCCCAGTCCCAATACTGCCGTACCGTCCGTGACGACTGCTACAAGATTGTTTCTCCTCGTGTATATATAAGAAAGATTCACATCTTTTTCGATAGCCAAACAAGGCTCCGCAACGCCGGGCGTATACGCGACGCTTAAGTCGTCTTTTGTCTTGACGGGAACTCTCGAAGTTACCTCGATTTTTCCCGCCCATTCTTTGTGCTTTATTAACGCTTGCTCTTTGTAATCCATTTTTTAAGCTCCTTATAAATACTACATTCTTATCCTAATTTATATGCGGTCATAATGATACTTAAACGCGCCGGTTTTGTCAAACGAAGTAGAGCTTTAATGACAATTTTTTTTGTGCCGCCTATAATTATACCCTATAAAAAAACCTATAGAACCTTTTTTAATCTCTGCTTTTGCGCTATAATAACGCTCGCGAACAATGGCGGGCGTTGGCGGCATGGTAATTTATAAATTCGCCTCTTGCATTTCCATCGTCTTATTTATATCAATCTTTCCCACCTGATTGCGCGGAAACGCGCGTATCAAAACCAACTCTTTCGGGATCGCGTAAGGGATAAGCTTTTTGCGGCAAACTTCCGTTATTTTTTGTTTTGTCTCGTCGGTATGTAATAAAACGTCGCCTACTTCCGCAAAAGCTTTTATACGTCCCTCAAAATATACCGCCGCGCAATCGGAAACAAACGGTAACGTCTTTATCGCGTTTTCTATTTCGTTCGGAAAAACCGTTATGCCGTTTATCTTGATTATTCTTTTTATTCTGTCCACAAAGAAAACTCTGCCTTTTTCGTCCTGATACCCGATATCTCCCGTCTTTAAATACCTCTTTCTCTCAATCGCGGACACTTCGCATGTGCTGTATGGGGGGGCTGCCCCCGCCTCTGAACATTTCTTTTTTTCAATTTCAATGAACCTACTATTGTCCGCTTGATCCAAATAACCGTTCATCAACGTCGCTCCCGTAACGCAAATTTCACCTTTTGTCCCGAACGGTTGGACTTCGTTTTGTTCGTTGACCACGGCTATTTCCACGCAATCTAACGGATATCCGACACAGTTTTCCGAATAATCGTCGGGCTTATTTACACAACATACCGTGACGGTTTCGGTCAGCCCGTATCCCTCAAGCAATTCGGCTTTCGAATTAATTTGTTTTAATCTCTTATCGAATTTTTCCTTTAATGAGAAGCTCAATTTCTCACCGCCGACGAATATATTCTCAAGACACGAAAGCTTTGAAAATTTCTTTTGAGGCAGCTTATACATTTTTTCAAACATTATCGGCACGCCGGCGCAAATAGTCGCTTTATATTTTCCAACCGACGAAGCAAACTTTTGCGCGTTAAACTTCGGAACGACTATAACCTCCGCGCCGTGAGCAAGCATTGTATGCATACACACGCCCAATCCGAATCCGTGAAAAAGCGGAAGAACCATTATACATTTACTGCGGAGCACGTCGACGCCGGGAATAATATTTAACAGACTGTCAGACAGACTATTCATAGCGTTATTTGACAATATCACAGTCTTTGCCTTGCCCGTAGTCCCGGCCGAATGTAAATATACGGCTGCGTCGTTATATACGCTCAAAAGCTGTGAAGCTTTTTCGGTTTCTTTTAAAAGCTCTCTATAATAGAGAGTGTTCTCTATCCTTTTAGGCTCTTTCCTTTTATAGATAATCTTTTTCCATAACGGTAAATAGTCACTGATTCTGCACAGAAGAACTCTAACGTTCGATTGCATAATTTTTGCTCTGTTTTTTTCGTAATAATCGTCAAGCGTAATAAAAAGCTTGGCGCCGACGGTTTTTGCAATGTCGTTTACCGCGTCTACCGGCAACAACGGATGTACAAGACTGGCAATAGCTCCTAATTTGTTCACGGAATAAAATAACACTATAGCGTTGATAGTGTTCGGCAAATTCATAGCGACGACGTCGCCTTTAGATATGCCCAATTTATTCAGCATGTCCGCGGCTTTATCTACGGCGGCGATAAATTTTTTTACATTCAAAGTAAATCCTTCAAAATGCAAAAGAGACTTTTTCTTTTGAAATTCCTCTCTCCTTAATGTTTGCATCAAGTTCTCGTACATAGACGGCGACGTTTCATTAGGCATGTAAAACTACCTCGCATTCAAATTGCTTTTGTGTTACGTTGATTTTGTGATATTCTTGTGATATTAGCGTTTGCTTTTTTATTATTTATATTGTATCATATATCGAGCGATTTGAAAAGAGGTTTTTTCTTTTTGAGGAAAGATTACTCAAAATAATGAGAATATAATGAAAAAAAAATTTTTCTAAAATTCGCTTGACATCTATCTCAGCTTGTGATATATTTGATGAGGATAAAATAATTTGCCTTATATCTCTATAAAAGATTCATTCTCTTAAAAAAGACCAATAAGTAACAATTAAAAGATCCGTCAATTTTTAAGGGAGGAAAAGAGAAATGGCAGACAAAGTTTTGAAGTGCAAAGACTGTGGCGCGGAATTCGTATTTACGGAAAACGAGCAGGCTTTTTACAGAGAAAAAGGTTTTGAGAACGAGCCGCAAAGATGCGTTCCTTGCAGAAAAGCAAAGAAAGCGCAACGTAACGGCGGCGGGAACTACGGCTCTTATGGCGATAGACGCAGATAGTTTTCAAAAAAAGCAAAAAACGGCTTGTCTTATTTAAAATAAGACAAGCTTTTTTTATTCATCCATCCTCCCGTCATATTTCGTTTCTTCATTTAGTTTCTTCATTTTCGTATTACAGTATTCTGTAAGTATATCGGTTTCCTTTAAACAAAAAAATCCTATGTTTTTGATACGTGTTTTCAAAGATTTCTACTCAAATAATCGCGTTTCTATACCTTTTTTATTTCTATAATTTTACCCGATATGATATCTAAGCGCCGGCTTTTTATAGCCGTAAAAACAAACAAAAAGAACCCGGTCAGCCGGGTTCTTTTTGATAAATTATTTTGTTTCTTTTGTATAGTTGTCGCACTGTCTGATTTTTTAATTAACGCTTTTTGCTTTGCATGCTTTTTTGCTTGCTCCTCGCATAATACATGCACAGAAGTAACGCTATTATGGTAGCCGCTATGATTAACAGCCAACCCCACGATGCAAGTTCATCCGCGGACGCGGCTATCTCTGCGTCCAATGAGAACGATACGCCGGTACCCGATTCAAACGTATAATTTGAGTTTATAAGTTCGACGGTGACATTGACGGTTCTGTCGTTTCCGGCTTCCGCGCTGTCATATTCGGCGGTTATCACATAATCGACTCCTTCCGTCAGTGTTTCGCCTTCTTTTAATCCGGTAAAGCTGACGTCCACGTTTGCTTGCGTCGTTCCGTCGTACTTCTTATCGTGCGCCGTCACATTTGCGCTTATTATTTGCTTGGCTATATTGACTTTAAATCCGGTCAAAACGTATGTCTCATAGTTTTCCGCGGAATCGCCTCTTAGCTCGACGTCAATATATACGGCTTTGTTTTGTCCTGCATTCGCGTCGGTCATGTAGCCTTTGCCGTTGTTCAAGATGATAACTTCGACGTCGTCGTCCGCAAATATCGTGTCATATTCCGGATTTTCCGGTATGTTTACATTCACCCAAACGCTTCCGTCATACGCTCTGTTCTCAGGCGTCGCGCCCTCCACTATTAGCGCTTTCTTCTTTACCGTTATTTTCTTGACTATTTCGATATACCTCTCTCCGTTTGCAAAAGCGTAAGCCTCGTCGCTATCCTCGTACGCCTCAAGCACTATGGTTGCAGTGTATTCGCCCGCATTTATCGGATCACTCTCAAAGATAACCTCGTATCCGCTTATTTTACCTTCATACGCCATTAGAGCTTCTTCAATTTCCGCATCAAATGCGTCGGTCTGCGGTGTCTTGTTATAAACGACCGTCTTATCGGATATTGCGTCTTCAATAGCTTCCACCGTTTCGCTTTTGACAATATAATCGTCATTCTGGTCTTCGTCCTCACTTACGCCGGTGGCTCTTATGGTTACTCTGATTCCGGTTATTTCTTCAAGTGAGTAATTTTTTGCATCCGCGCCCGTCAATATTGCCTCAACGGTTACAACTTTTTCCGTGCCTACGCTTGCGTTTGCCATATAACCCTTGCCGCCGTTCAGGATTTCAAAGCCCAAATTATCCCCGCTTATCAATCCGCCGAATTGAGGCTCGGCATTATTAACATTAATGTCGACATAGACGCTTCCGTCATATTCTCTATTTACCGCGCTTACTCCGTTCAAAGACACATTTTTCGGTATGATAAACAACGTCGCTTCAATCTCGGTATAGATCTCTCCGTTTTCAAAAGCATATGCTATACTTTCATCCATAAATGCAATGAACTTAATAATAGCGGTGTAGCATCCGGCGTCGACGGGCGTTTTGTCAAAACTTACGGTAAATCCGCTTATCTCGTCCGTATAATCGTTCAACACCTCCGCTATGTTTGCGTCAAACGCGTCATTGTGCGCGCTCTTATTATAAACTACGGTTTTGTCGTTTATTGCGTCCGCGATAAGCGCTACGATTTCGTCGCTTATAACTAGGTCGTCGTCCGGATTCTCATCGTTTTCCCCTTCGACGCCCGTCGCCCTTATATTGACCGTAACGTCGGCTACGCCGTTTATGCTGTAGTTCTTGATCTTATCCGCGTCGCCGCTAAGTTCAATTTCTATATAAACGAGTTTGCCTTTGCCCGGAGCCGCGTTTTCCGTATGTCCTATGTCGCCGCCGTCCTTGACCCTTACTTGTACATAGCCTTTATCGGTTTCGATAATTCCGATAAACTCCGCGTCGCTCGTGTCGATAACTATATCCGTTTTTCCGTCATAAGATTTATCATTGGCTTTGATTCCTTCCACGAAAATCGTTCTCGGCGCTATCGTCAGCGTCAACGTCAACACTAACTCCGTCTCGCCGTTCTCAAACGCGTACGCTTCGCCTTCGTCCGAATATGCCGTCAGTGTCACCACCACTTCATACTCGCCCGCGTCTATCGCTGCTTCGCCTCCGTTTACTTCGACGTCCACATCGGCTATGCCATAGTTTCCTTCCAACGTCGCTATCAACTCGTCATAATT
>JAISQX010000185.1 GCA_031273965.1 Clostridiales bacterium | reverse complement strand
GCGGAGGATATGATTCAAAAAATCCAGACGGAGAATTGGTTCGGCTTTGACGTTTGTATAACGACTCCCGACATGATGGGGCTTGTCGGAAGGTTAGGTAAGGTTTTGGGCCCGAAAGGACTGATGCCGAACCCGAAGTCCGGCACGGTGACAATGGACATTGCAAAGGCCGTCAGCGACGTTAAATCGGGCAAGGTGGAATACAGAGTGGACAAAACGGCTATCGTGCACGTGCCTATAGGCAAGGCGTCTTTTGGAAAGGAAAAGCTTCTTGAAAACTTACGTACGCTTATGGACGCAATAATAAAGGCAAAGCCTTCCGCCGCAAAGGGAACCTATCTAAAGAGCGTTTACTTGGCGAGTACGATGGGACCGGGCGTAAAAGTTTTGTACCATATCTAATTTTATATTAAAAAAAAACAAAATCGGGTCTTACGCGTTTCGTATGACCCGATTTTATTTTTGACCGTAAAAGAAAGCTATTGCGCTTTTGAAACGAGGTGTTCCTTATAAGCTCCCGTTTCGCCTTTTAAGATACGCGCCTCCAAATCCTTTGCCGTTTCGACGTCTATATTTCCGTCGGCACGCGCAGCGCGGACTTTGAGAACTTCCAGAATGTTTTCATGCTTTTTTTCATTTAAATCCCAAAACATCATGGGAATTGCCGAGGCGATTGCGGAAAATACGGCGATTAGTGAGCATATGCGTATAATCGGATTGATAACCGCAGGATCGAATAATACTTCTGTTTCTTTTATGTAGCCGAATTTTCTGAAGATAGCCGGCTGTATAAAGCTTGTGGCGATGGCAAAAGCCGTGATTATGGCGGTATTTACTTGCGATATCGAGCCTTCCATTCTTTCGTTGGATTTGAATTGTTGATAGTCGTTAATTTGCGCGCTTATGGCGGGACTCGTGACGACTTGAATGGCGTTCACAAAGGTTATAATAAAATTTATCGCGATGAGCGCATATATTTCGGGACTAGAAAGAGAGGTGTTTTTCATAAGCATAAACACGACGGGCAGGCTTAAAAGCCCGGTGAGGATATTTGATACGACTATGATGTTTTTCTTTCCGAACCGTTTAATCAGGTAGGGAGCGCCTAACATTCCCGGAGCGTAGGCCAAACCCATAACGGTTACCACTATACCTTGCGCCCATTCGGATACTATCATATATGTGCATATCCAGTTTATAAAGCTTGTGGTGTAAAGCTTTGCAAAGCTCAATACGGTGCTTGAGTTACTGAGCCAAAAGTATTTATTTTTTATGGTCTCACGCAAGCCTTTTTTTAAGTTGACGCGCTGAACGTAATCTTTCGAGGTTATTGTGCGCTCTTTTGTGCCGAAAGCCATAAGGTATCCCAAAGCGCAAAAAACCGCGAGAAGCAGCGGAAGAACCCATTTAAAAGTTTCTATGGTGTTAACGCCCAAGACCTTTTCGCCGCTTGCTATGTGTATGGTAAACAATAAGTTTGCGATGGTGGGGAAGACGAAGCCGACTATGCTTGAACCTAAGGAATATATGGTTGCGCCTACGCCCATAAGCATTTCTCTTTCCGCCTGAACGGGCGAAATGACTTGCACTAAGGTCGTAAAGGCAAGGTTGTAAAGGGCGACGGCAAATTGAAGAATATTATAAATTACAATAAATACGACAAGCATGACGTAATAATTTCCGATGATAGGCGGAATCCACGCGAGAGCTACCGCGGATAGCAATACGGGAATGGGCATCCACATTAGGAAAGGACGAAACTTTCCGTATTTGGAATTTGTATTATCGACGATTTTGCTTATGAGCGGCGCGCGCGCTATTGTGACGACACTGGTTATAATACCTATTATCATTATGTGCGACGTGTCTATCTTTAGAGCCGCCGCCATGTACATACCGGCGGCGAGAGTCAAAAAGCCCGTGAGAACTATGGCTCCGTACACGCCCATTCCTCCCACGGAGAACGCCAAAAATTCCTTTATGGAAATAGCTTTGCCCTCGGAGGGAGCTTCCCAGTGCTTTAATATGTAGTTTACGCCTTTTTTTATACGGGGAATTATTCGTTTAGTCTCGTTATTATCCATTTTATCTCCGTTGAATTTTATTTTCCCGATAATTATAACACAATTTTTATCGCTTGTACAGACCGTATTTATGAAAATAAAAATAATTATGCGAAATTTTCGCGCCGGGACGCCGCCGTTATTAATTTTTCGCTAAAAATAAAATATTTTTTCTAAAAGCCTTTAAAAAGACAAAAATTTGTGTTATTATATTTGCATGATAATTTTTTTATGCCGCGACGGGGATATAGGCACGGACGAGCTTGTCGCGGAATGTTTAAAGATTTATATCGAAAGGACGGGAGCGGACGGAGTAATTCCATATGACGCGCGTATAAAAAGGATAAACGGCAAACCTTTTTTTGAGAATTTGGATATTTATTTTTCTTATACCGATACCGAGCGTCTACAGATTGTCGCTATGTCGCGCAACAATGTCGGAGTCGACGCCGAATATATAAGAGACGTCAGATATAAGAGAATAGCCGATAGATTTTTTACCCACGGAGAAGCTTTGAGTATAAAAAAACCGCGTGATTTTTTTAACATTTGGACGGCAAAAGAGGCGTATTCCAAATATACGGCTTTAGGGATCGCTTCTTTCCGACAATTTGATATAAAAAAAATTTCGGACATTTTTGTGACGAGACTTGAAGTCGGCGAAAACTATTCCGCTCATTGCGTAAGCGCGGACAATGCCGTGGAGTATTATGATATGAGCGTCTTACTAAAGCGCGGCGCCATTGATTATTAGGATAAAGAAAGGAAAAGATTATAAAAAGAGATGTTGCCATGAAAAACAAAGCTAAGACTTTTTTTGCCGCAGCGACGTTATTTACGACGCTGAGTTTTATATTTATGCCTTTCGGCGTAAAGACTTTTTTTGCATCCTCCGCGGAGCTTAATTTTTTCGTTGAGGCGGAAGAAAGAAGGTCGTTATTGCCCGGAGAGGTGAGGATTCTTACCGAGCGCGTGTATTTTTTGGAGAAAACGCTTTTGGAGTATGAGACATACGGCGGCGAAAATATAGATTCGGTGGTATACTCGTACGGAGGCTATAGTTTTACGGAGTACCCGACGCCGGACGGGGATGTTTACATTCTGGTAGACGAAGCGGACGGGGAGATTTTCGGAGAAAAAACGGAGCTTATGCTTGAAATCATCACCGATTCCGCGGATATTGTCCGTACATACGCGGAGCTGGAACTTATTTTTTATGATGTCGAATTTTTTAACGCGAAGGAAACTATTACGAGCGGCGGGAGCTTGAGTATTGCGCCTACGGACATATTGTCGGTCTATGAAATCGACGCGAGCGATAAAGCGAGACTTATAAAAAATTTTAAAGACAATACGCGGTCGATAAAAGTATATGCGGACGAAAACGACGTTACGGAACTGATGTTTTCCGAGCAAAATACCGGAGCGATTGATTGGAGCATAGACAATCTCTATGAATCGCTTTACACCGTAATTAATAAAAACGGTGAAGAATACTCTAAAACGCAGGTTAAACTAAAATACCGCGTGCATGATTATATATTTGAGGCGAGCTTTATTTTTGATTATCGGGGAGCGTCGGATAATATAACGCCGTGGCTGATATTCTGCTTAGTCTTTCTTGCCGTTGCGGTTATACTCACTCGCATGATATTAAAATCCAACGGAAAAAAGACCGAAAAAGACATAAAAGCCGTATTTGAGAGTCGGCTTATCGACGCCGAGAAAAAGTCGGGAATAACAATGGAACGCGATGAAAAATCATATAAGAAGGCGGGGCAAACCTTTGCGAATACAAACAAAAAAGCCGCCGACGAGCGATATATGAACGCGGACGCGGTCGAGGCAGCAGAAGCGCCGCCGCAAGAATTAAGCGAATATGAAGAACTGAAATACGTCGTTTCAAAGGATTATTCAGAAACGTCGTCGGCTTGTATTCTAAAAAATAAGATAAACAAGAATACTACAAGCATAGCCCGCGAGGAAAGCGCCGAGAATAAAGAACCGCTAAGCTGCGTTAATGAAGGGAAGAAATCCGATGAAAATAAGTTGGACGGGTTGTTCGAGATTTACGACGAGATGAAGCGCGGAAACAAATGAAATAAAATAAGGTTATATAAGAGATTATCCGCAAATAAAACGGGCGGCGCTCTGATTGGCAAAAAGGAAAAGTTTTTTGTAAAATCATTGGTTATCTTATGCTAACTATAAAATATATAAAATATCGTTCGAAATTTGAGTTTTGATATTATTTTTAGTTGATTTTTATTTCGGTTGTGGTATAATTTACAGGAAATGATTTTTGCCGAGTCAAAAATCGGAAGCATGAATGCTTCTACGCGCGAACAAGTACGCGCTATTTCCTATAAATTTGATTCGTCGTCGCCTCGGTCATGGACAAGCG
>JAISQX010000203.1 GCA_031273965.1 Clostridiales bacterium | reverse complement strand
GAGTACGCGACCTTTCAAAACGCCGGTTATATGGGGCTTTACGGCGGAGAAACAGTTTCGGACATTCATGCGAGAAAAGGGCTTGCTCCAACGCAAAAGATACTCGATTATATGAACAGTAGCGAACTTGCGGCAAATTTGTTCCGCATTACATTGGCTGATGATAAAATTAAGAAAGAGGGTATTTCAAACGCGGAAGATGCGACGTTAGCTCACAGTATAGCAGGAGCCGAGGTTCGCGGCGCGATAGAGAGAGCGAACGGAACGTTGCCGGAAAATCAGCCGACACCGATAAAAAGCGTCGAACAGATTGCAAGAGAGCAAATCGCTGAACTGAAAAAGCGAAAAAAGAAAATGCTTGACGAATAACGGAGCAACAAAAATGAATAATGAGAGCGCTTCTTCGGAGGTGCTTTTTTAATGCTCTCAAACCCACCGAAATCGGCGGGTTTTGCATTTAAGCGCAAAAATATGGTTTTAATTCCATCGAATTCGATGAGATTAAAACTTAAAGAACGAGGAGGTGACAGCGTATGGCGGTAGAGATAGTCCGCAGTTTGGAGGAGATTGACAACAAGGTTAAGGGCTTAAACAAGAGCCTGCGTGAGTCCTCCGCAGAAACGAAAGAGTTAGACAAGGCGCTTAAACTTGACGGCAAGAGTGCGGTGGAATCCGCGCTCCGCTCTGGCACGCCCGTAGATACCGGCAACCTCGCCGGGTCGCTAACCAAAGCCGACATCTCGACAAGCAAAAAGTACGGATACCGCCTAAGCTACGAGGGAGTTGACAAGTACGGCACGTCGCTCGAAAAGGTGGCAAATATCCTCAATTACGGCTCGTCAACCATAAAACCACGGAAGTTTGTCACCAAAGCAATCCGTAAACTCAAAGGGCTTGATGACCGAGCGGGCAAAAGATTTGAAACGAAAATTAACACAGATTTCACAGAATAGATATGCGACATCATATACAAAATAGTTCAAATATGCTATAATTACTTATAACTTGTTGAAGTTTCATGTATCGGCGGAGGAGTTGCAAAAGCAACGCAACCTTTATTCAAAAACCACCGACGACGCAAAAAACTACGACAGCGCGTTGTCCTCTCTCAATTCTGTGATGACGAGCATTGCCAAAGGTAAAGGCGCGGCATACCTAACGACCCTTGAAAAGTTAGGCGTTAGCACAACCGATACGGCGGGCAAAACCAAAAGCGCGGCGGAGGTTTACGGCGAAGTAGAGAGTAACTCTAAAATAACAAGACAAGGAATCGCAACCGCACTTGGCGTTAAGAGCAAGACGGTAGAGTATTATATTTCGATACTAAAAAAAGAGGGAAGGCTTGAAAGAAAAGGCTTCGACAAAACCGGATATTGGACTGTATTAAAATAGGATAGCGATATTGAACGCCGCCGCATATCTTACGCGCTTATAGCGGAGTTTTTACAAGAGGTTTTTCATGTCGTTCGCCGGAGCGTTCGGCTGTTAACCGAAACGTCATTGCTCTATTGTCCAACAGGGGAGCAATTATATAGCATATGCGATATAAATACAATTGCAAGTACTATTTTTTTTGGAGAAAATTAAAAAAATAACCGCTAAAATATTAGCGTTTGTTCAAAAAATCGTGTAAAATGAAAATATGGAAAAAACAGTTCAACAAATCGTAGAGCGACACAAAGACCTATTCGGAGAAAACCCGGCAATCGGTAAAATAAACGCGGGCTTTACAAACGCTATTTTTTCGATTGCGGACAAATACGTTCTAAAAATTTGCCGCGATGCGGAGAATGAACGGGAGTTCAAGTCGGAGATAAGTTTCTATTTAGAAAGCGGAGAAAAGGATTATATTCCTAAGTTTTTTGCTTATTCACAGGATAAGGCGAAAATCCCGTTTTATTACATAGTGACGGAAAAGTTGAAAGGACATTCGTTGTATGATATTTGGCATACGTTTACCGAAAGGGAACGTGAAGATGCGGTTATTCAAATTTGCGATATTCTAAAAGACTTTCATAAAAAAAAGGGCGAGCCTTTCGATTGGAGTGAATACATAAAAGGATACTGCCGGAAACACCTTGCGATTTTGGAAGAGCGTGAACAGCTAACGTCCGACGAATTTGCCGTAGTGTTAAGAGCAATGAAAAAATTTGATTTTTATCTGAAAAGCAAAGATTTTGTTTTTATACATAACGATATGCACTTTGATAACCTCTTCTGCGTAGAGGGCAAAATAAAGGTTATAGACTTTGAAAGCTGTAGGTTCAACCCGATAGACAAAGAATTAGAGATTTTTTATTATATGGCTCAAACGCCATGGAAACACGCCGGCGAAGAAAACGAAAAATTCGTGAAGATAGAGGATTATAAGACGTTAATTCCGTATATGCGGAAATACTATCCCGAAATATTCAACGTTCCGTATTTAGAGCAAAGAATGGCTATCTACCATTTGCGAGACGCACTCGACCAATACGGGACTTATACAAAAGAAAAAGAGCTGCACGAAAGGATACTAAGATTAGCGGAATTTATAACGGATACTAATGGCTGAACGCTATGTGCAATCGGCGGTTGAAGTTTTTACTGAATTTGTCGAATTTTTTTGGAAAACTATTGAAATCCGTTTTACGTTGTGATATAATTTATACTATAAATATGAACTCAACATGGGGTAGTCTATTATTTTGTGACATACTTCGTTTTTGGGTTTGTTTGCATTTCATACGCACGAAACATTAAGATTAGCGATAGGAGAAATTGACTTAATAGTTTAACAAGCGCGTATGTAACGGAAGCTACGGAGGAAGAGACCATCGTTACGACTGACGAGAAAGCCGTTCCTATTCAAGCGTACAGGCTTGAGGATAATTCGGGATATTATGCCGACGAGGGCAAGCGCGTTAAGGATGAGGGACAAGCTTGGCAACAATTTTTCTTTTGAGGTGATAATCGACAATTCCGTAGGATACGCCGATATTTATCTTGAATTAGAGTTTTAGGACGCAACGGTACGGTAACGATCTACTATAAGGCGTTTGTCGAGCAAGAAATCGACCGTCCTACTCCTACGCTTTCTATTATGGTGTGGTCCGATCTCGGTTTTGATATAGACGGTAAAGATTGGCACTATCGAACGTTCTGCATCGACGTCGATATCACAAGATTTACCGACGACTTTAAGGTGCGTTTCGGTTTTGAATCAAAAGGAGAATTTCCGGTGCTTAACGACGGTTGGTGGTTTAACACTGCGGACGTGTCGTTTACCGCGATAAAGTAACGATTATGAAAAAAATATACGTTGCCGGCATAATAGCCGCCATATGCTTACTCGGGCTTTCCTCTTGCAAAACGGTCGATAGCAAGGACGCTATAACCGCTATATCCGCGTTCGGAGATATCGTCATATACGACGATATTTCCGAATTACCGCGTCTCGGGGTTATACGGGCGAGCGGCGCGGCGGACGTCGCGGATTATTCCGAATTTTGGTTTTCGGCAAGTTACGTATTCGTTCAAAACGGTAAGTTGCGCGTTAAGAACGGCGCGCCGTATGATTTTACCGACGTTTTGACGATAACTCTCAAAGACGACGCGACCGTAAAGCAGACGCTTAAAATAACAAAGCCGTCTATTCCGTTGGAGTCGGTTTCTATTTTCATCAAGAACGGCAAGGCTTATTGCATCGCGGGGGAAAGCCTGCCTTTGGAGGTCGCGTTCTTTCCGCAAAACGCCTCGAACAAAAATATAAGTCTGGTTACAAATTTTGAAAACGCTTCAATAGAAAACGGAGTCTTGTTTTTATCTGAGAATTTTCCGGACGGGCAGGGAATTATCATTACGGCACGAATTGACGACAGAGTTTACGGAACAATCGCCGTAGCGTCAAAGAGGAGGATAGAAATTTTCGACGCCGCCTCTCTCGCCTCCGTTTCCGAAAATCCGGCGGGCGATTACGCGCTTACCGCCGATATAGACGACTTTTCGGGCGTAGTCGGGGCTTTTCCTATTCCTGATTTTAGCGGTACATTTAGAGGCAACGGACACGTTATATCTAATTTGTCGTTATATGTCTCGGCGGATACGCAAACCGGCGAGCAAAATTACGGTCTATTCGGAGTGTTGACGGGCGAGGCGTTCGATTTTTCGCTTGAAAACTTTAGAATAGAATGCGGCGATACGCAAGGCGGCTCTAAATATAACATAGGCTTGCTTGCCGGAAAGATGTCGGACGCAAAAATAAGCCGCGTATCGGTAAGCGGAAAAATAATATTTTCACGGCATTTGTCGAGGTGCGGGGGCGTCGTGGGAATAGCTATAAATTCTATATTAGACGAGGTAGCCGCGAAAGATACGGTTATCGAATTTACGGGCGGCGCGGAGGCGGCTATAGAGCCGACTATCGGCGTTTTTGCCGGCGAATTGTCGTCGAGTAAAATATTGTGGATGTCCGTTGAAAACGGCGCGGACGGTTCTAAAATCGATATAGGTGAAAATCAATATCTATACGTCGGCAACGGCTTAAACGGTTGTTACGGTAAAAAAGATAAAAAATCTATAATATTGACCGACCGAACTGAGGTTAGTATTCATGTTTACGAAGGCGATTCCATAAAAAG
>JAISQX010000145.1 GCA_031273965.1 Clostridiales bacterium | reverse complement strand
GTAAGTCCGCCGTTATGCGTGAAAAGTTTTTCACATTATTTTATACCCTCCTTACGCGCGGTTCCGCTCACAAAAGACAGCCGCCGTAAGAAGAATATACACGTTTCTTTTACAGTTTTTTTGAGATTATGCGGACGCACTCTTAAAAAAATGAAAATTTTACAACTTTTTTTTGAAAATGTATTGTAATTATGATAAAAATAGTTTATAATATGTAAAAAGCAAAAAAACTGCGAAGCGTAATAACTCCGACAGAAAAAAAGGCAGGTCTATCAATGAACATCACAGACATTCGCGTCCGTATCGTCAAAAAAGGCGACGCAAAGCTAAAAGCCGTGGCATCGGTTATTATAGACGACAGTATCGCCGTTCATGATATCAAGATTATCGAAGGCAACGACAATCACTTTATCGCTATGCCTAGCCGCAAAGGCCCTTCGGGCGAATACAAAGACATCGTTCATCCTATAAAATCGGATGTGCGCGAACATCTTTGCGCTCTGATTTTAGACGCCTACGAAAAAGAACTTAAGAAAAAAGAGGAAGAAACGGAAGCTTATTAAGTTTCTAACTAAGCAATTTCCCTTATTTTTCGCGTTTTCTCTTAAGGAGTCTTAAAAAAATTAACAAGGCATATCGCCGCCGATAAAATACAATTTTTTCGGTATTTTTGTGTTTTAATTTTAAAAAATTTTAAAAAACATAAATTCTAAAAAATAAGAAAGAAAATAAGTATAGGATTGTTCTTTACGCTTTCTTTCTTATTTTTATTATTCATCCGTTTCACGCCGGTTCTTATCCATACGATAAACCGCTCGCTACCTCAAACGGTTCAGGGATAAGACGAGTCTGTCTATTTCTTCGCACGTGTTGTAAAAAGCAAAGGACAGACGCACGGTTCCCTCCACCCCGAAACGGCGTAAAGCCGGCTGCGCGCAATGATGTCCGGCTCTTACGGCTATTCCTTCGTCGTTTAAGGTTCTCGCCACATCGTATATACTTCGCTTGTCCATGATAAAAGACAATATGCCCGCCTTATTTTTTGCCGTTCCGACAAGCGCTAAGCCGGTAATTCTTCTCAGCCTGCTTTCCGCATACTTTAAAATCCGCTTTTCGTATTCTTCTATGTTTCTCATGCCTATGGACGATATATAATCTATCGCCGCGCCCAGTCCCGCCGCGTCGGCTATGCTGCCTGTCCCCGCCTCAAAACCCGCGGGCGCCCCTCGGTATATCGTATGCTCAAACGTCACATCCTCTATCATATTCCCTCCTCCTTGGTACGGTCTTGCGGCTTTTAACACTTCAGATTTTCCATATACGGCTCCTATTCCAAAGGGAGCATACAATTTGTGTCCCGAAAAAACAAAAAAATCCGCGTCCATATCGACAACGTTTAGTAGAACGTGCGCCGCGGATTGCGCTCCGTCCACACAAATTTTTACATTATTACCGTGCGCTATTTTTATCATATCCTTTATAGGCGTTACGGTGCCGAGCGCATTGGATATATGCGCCGCCGAGACAAACCGCGTGCGTTCGTTAAAGAGCCTTTCATATTCGGATAATATTATCTGTCCGTCGTCGTCTATCGGCGCAACGCGCAATACCGCGCCTGCAGACTCGGCTATAATCTGCCATGGCACGATGTTTGAATGGTGTTCTAAAGCCGTCAAAATTATCTCGTCGCCGGCTTTTAAAACGGGCTTAACATAAGACGTCGCCACTAAGTTTATGCCTTCGGTTGCGCCTCGCACAAAAATTATATTATCTTTATCGGGCGCGCCGATAAAATCCGCGACCTTTTGCCTCGCCGCTTCATAAACGTCGGTTGCGTGTTCCGCAAGAATATGCGCCCCTCGGTGAACGTTTGAGTTCTCATGCTCATAAAAGTATGTCAGCCTGTCTACAACGCATTTCGGACGATGAGTTGTCGCCGCGTTATCAAACCAAACGAGTTTTTGACCGTTCACAATCTTTGAAAGCGCGGGAAAATCGGAGCGTATTCTCTCCGTCGAAATGCACGAAGCGGCGCGCTTGGCGCCATCCGGTTCTTTTGTCGCAATTTCTCGGTTTTTGGGCGACAATATCGGACAAAAAAAATCCCCGATTTCCGTCTTGTATGCGTCCGAAAGCTCCGTAACGGAATCATATTCGCCGCCGTCGAAAAAAAGGTTTTCCTCCTCGCGGTCTTTTTGGGTCGTTTCAATAAAAGTCGGGAATAATGCCTCGGCGACGTTAAAAATTTCATTTTCGTCGGGAAGTCCAAAATTATTGGGCGAAGTATGCGCGTCTTTAACGTTACGAATCATAATACTTTCCCACCTCGACGTTTTCCATTACGGCGACGGCGTCGTCCGCAAGTATCGCCGCCGAGCAATATAATGCCAAAAGATAAGACGCTATCCCCTCGTCGTCAACGCCGCGAAAACGAACGGTCAATCCGCGCGAACGTTCGTCGGAAAGCCCCGCTTGATAAAGCCCTATGACGCCGCGCTTACTCTCTCCGGTCCGCACAAGCAAAATATTGGTCTTTCCCGATTTAGATTTTGGATTTCTTTGCCCGTCCACAAGCAATTTATCGGTCGGGACGATAGGGATTCCGCGCCAAAAAATAAACGTGCCGCCGCCGATTTTAGCCGTAACCGGCGGCACGCCGCGTTTGGTGCATTCTCTGCCTAACGCCGCTATCGCACGCGGGTGCGCCAAAAAAAACGACGGCTCCTTCCACACCTTTGAGATAAGCTCATCCATATCGTCGGGCGTAGGAACTCCGTTCGCCGGTGAAAATCTCCGATTATTCGCGGCGTTTTTTAAAAGTCCGTATTCGGAACCGTTAATGATAAGACTTTCCTGCCGCTCTCTCAAACTCTCCATTGCAAGCGCAAGCTGTTCCGCCGCCTGATCAAACGGCGTCCCATAAACGTCCGCGACGCGGGTGTCGATATTTATAATAGTCGAAACCGAATTTAACCTGTATTCGCGGGGCTTGGTTTCGTATTGAATAAAGCCCTGCGGTATAGTTTTACTTTTGTCCTCTTGTCCGCAAAGAATATCCAAAGGCGTTTCTCCCTCCACTACTTTGTTTACGCGGTAAACGCCCGATTTCAAGCCTTTAAATTCTAAAAATTTCGTTGTCCATCTGGGAGTAAGCGCGCCGAATTGCGGCGGGGTTTTGATTACATCAGCCAAATTATACGCCGCGTCGCCGGAAAGCGCGTTGAAATTCTTTTTGTAAGCATCCATAACTATCCTCTTCTTCAAGGATAATTATTACCGCTTATCAATATAATAAACAAATAATTTTTTATAAAATTTATACTATACCTAAAAAATCATTCTGCCCTTTTTCGCTTAAGCGTTCTCATACCAAACGATAAAATCCTTATCTCTTATCGTTTTCTTTAGGCATATAAAATTTCTCATCCCTTATCTCGTCGGGCAAGTATTGCTGTTCCACCCAACCGCCGTAATCGTGCGGATATTTATAACCCGTGATTTTTTGATTTTTAAAATTCGTATCCCTTAGATACACCGGAGGCTCAAGATCCGCATGCTTTAGAGCCGCCTCGCGCGCCGCATTCATCGCTATAACCACTGAATTTGATTTTTTTGCTAAACAGACATATATTATAGCTTCGCTTAAAGGCAGCAATCCTTCCGGACTGCCCATTTTTTCATATGCCGTCAAAGCCGACGCCGCGACAACCAACGCTTGCGGATCCGCCATACCGACGTCCTCCGCGGCATGAGCCATCAAGCGCCTAAATATTGAGAGAGGGTCTATTCCGGCTTGTATCAAACGCTCCGAATAAAACAACGCGGCGTTCGGGTCGCTTCCTCTCAAACTTTTACAAAACGCGCTGAGGTTGTCGTAATACGCGTCCTCGGCTATAGAGAGCGCTTTTTTTTGTATCGACTGTTCGGCG
>JAISQX010000124.1 GCA_031273965.1 Clostridiales bacterium | reverse complement strand
TACTCGTATATTTTATATTGAATGTTTCCCTGCTCGAACATGTAATCGGTGACTTCCTTGTCCGCGCCGTGAAAGCCCGATTCGGCGTAACCTATAACGGTGTTTATCTCACCCTGAGTATACCCCGCTTCGGTAAGTAATTGCCTCAAACTATCCAGTTCTTCGCTTGATGTGTTGTAATAAAACTCGTTATTGATTACCTTTGAGATAAGACTCATGAGGGTTTTCTTTTCGCTTTCGCCGTATAGCCCGCCTTCGCCCTTGCTCATTTTACGAAGCTCGTCAAAAAAATCGCGCGTGGAATAATCTCTGCGGCTTTCGATATACTCTCTGATCGCGTCGTCCTTGAGTTTTTCTCCGTTTTCGTCTACGGCATATTGTGACCACATGGTCGCCAGCAAGGTTCCGTTTTTTAGAAAATCAACCGCGGATACGGAAAAAACATCGTTGAACACGGCGTATAATATAAGCGGAGTCATAAGGATAGACTTCAGCTCCTCTATATCGGAATCGGTTAGTCTTTCACCGTTATACGCTTCCAATTCTTTTAAAGTTCCGTTTAGAACGTATACCTCTCCGCCGTCAAGCGCGGAATATTTGCTCTTTAACGATTCATACTCTTTTTCCGTCAGCCACGAATTACCGTACGCCTCGTTTATTCCGGTATAAAATTTATTTTTAAGCTTCGCGTAATCCTCCGCCGACACAAAGACGTCTATTTCCTCAAAAGTAGTTTGGCTCAAAACGTCGGGCAGCCAATCTTCCATGCCTCCCTGCTTTATGCCTATGTTTATCATATTGGATATATATTTCGGTAATTCCAAATCACAGTATGCCTGAACGCAGATAAGACATACCGCGATTATCAAAAATTTTAAATATTTTTTAAAATATTTTATGACTCTAAGCATTTCAAAGCCTCGTTTTTAAATACGGAATCAAATTATTTGACGCTTTAGACGGAGAAACGGCATACGAGTGAAAAAAACATTTTGCCGCCGCTAAGAGTCCGCCTTCGTTAATTTCACAGTTTATCTCGCCGTCATTAAATAAAAAACGCTTAAACGGATAAAAAGCAACTTAAAACTCCCTCGTCTTAACTTGCATAGGCGCTATCCGCGCTTAATTTTCTTCTTTAGTTTTTTTGCAAACAGTTTGTCGATTAACGCGTCCGCCGCTTTTCCGATTTCCAAAGCGGTATTTTTATAACCCTCGGCGTCTTCACCGTACGGATCGGAAATCTCCGCTCCAAAAAATTCCGAAATACAAAAGATTTTACCGGCGCTTTTATCCGTGACTTCGAACGACGAAGCGAACAACTCGCCCAGTAAGAGCTTATGGAGAACGGTCATGCAAAAGAAATAATCGTACTCAAAACTCATTTCCCTTCGAATGCGCGTGCTTTTAAAATCCGAGGCGTCGATATCGTACACCTCTTTAAGCGTCGTCAACGCGTTTTCGGACATTTTACAGCCGTCCGACGCGGCAATACCCGCGGAATACGCTTGGACGTCGTCTATCCCTCTTTCTCTTGCACGCTTGTCAAAAATATATTGCGTCATAGGCGAACGGCACGTATTGCCCGTGCAAACAAAGAGTATTTTTTTCATTCCTATTTGTTGCTCGCCTTTATCAGGCGGTTCAAAACCGACTCGCCGCTACCGCTCAAATCGGGCTTTTCGCAAACTATAAATCCATAAGACTGTTCCGCAAGCCTCAAAAGCGAATAAATTTTTTTTGCATAGCCCTTCGAATCATCCGGAATAGTCAGAATATTCCTGTCGCCGTAAAGAGCGGCGTTCGCCGCCTTTGCTATAATAACGGTCTTTTTTCCGTCTTTTAAAGCCGTATCATAAAGAAATTTGGCGTCTTTACCGTCGTTCGCGATATAAAGATCGGCGTTCGGGCTGTAATGGCGATACTTCATGCCCGGCGATTTATTACAAAATAATCCCGTATCCGAAGGCGAATACTTATTTAGCTGTTCAACCTCTTTCAAGACCTTTCTAAGCATATCCAGCGTAACCGCGCCCGGGCGCAAAACAAGCGGGATTTCTCCCGTAAGGTCGAGAACCGTCGATTCTATGCCCACGGAGCATTCTCCTCCGTCTATGATCAAAGGAATCCTGCCGTTAAGGTCGTCGTACACATGTCTTGCCGTGGTCGGGCTTATATGCGCCGAAAGATTAGCCGAAGGCGTGGCAAGCGGGCAGCCGCTCTTCTTTATCAGCTCCGAAGCCGTTCTGTGGCGCGGAAAACGCACCGCGACGGTATCAAGACCGGCGGTTACTTTGTCTCCGATTTTTTTGCCTCTGTGCAAGATTATTGTGAGCGGTCCCGGCATAAATTTTTCGTACAGGGTATAAAAATCATCGGGTATGCCGACGGCTATATCGCCTATCATATTCATATTCTCAATATGCACTATAAGCGGATTGTCGGCGGGGCGTCCTTTCGCCTCAAATATTTTATTTACCGCATCCTCGTCAAAGGCGTTTGCGCCCAATCCGTAAACCGTTTCCGTCGGAAATGCAACCGTTTCGCCGCGCTTAATTAGCTCGGCGGCGCGCAACATGGCTTTTTTATCGTTGGAACTGATTATCTCCGTCATCATAACTACATCTTCTTCTTTCGGCATTATTCTTTATGAAACGTCAAAAGCTTCCTTTCAAAATTTCATTGTTTCCTATATAATTATACCATAAATATCGCAAATCGCAACATATTTTTTTTATAAAACCTTTTAAATCCTCAATTTTCTTGACAATATAGGCATTTATGGTATAATAAGTTAAAATGAAATTCGGGTTTTGGCTATTTAACGCGGCATAAACCTTAAATTACAAATTATTATCCGTTTCGTAATATCATGTGCGCGTAATGCGCTATAATTAAGTATTTTATTTTTTTCATTAAAAGATTCAAGGAGTTTTATTTTATGAATTGTTTGATTATCAATAATCCGGTCAGCGGTCACTCAAAAAAGCCGGAGGAAATAAGGGAAATTACCGAAAAACTCAAGACGAAATATGACGTCGTAGACGTTTGTTCCACCACCGAAACTTTAAACGCCGAGGAAATATCTCAAAAAAACTCGGACATATACGATCTTTTCGTCGTGTTGGGCGGCGACGGAACGTTTAACGAAACCCTTCGCGGCGTTGCGGGAAAAGAAAAACGCCCGACAATCGGTTATATCCCCTGCGGTACGGTAAACGACTTCGCGCGTTCAAACGGCATTCCGTTCAACTATAAGGAGGCCGTCGAGGTTATTCTGGACGGAAAAATCGTATCGAAGAGCGCTATGTTTATAAACGGCATTCCATCCGCTTACCTCGTAGGCGCGGGTATTTTTACTTGCGTAAGCTATACCGCTAATCAAAATTTGAAACGTAAAATCGGAAAATTGGCATATTATTTGGACATTCTTTTTCGGGACAAAGGCAGACACGGCGAACAGCTTGAAATAACCCTTGACGACAATGAAACCCATAAGTCGTTATATTCTTTCGTCGCGGGCTTAAATAACTCATATGTCGGCGGCTTGCATTTGTCGCATCTGTCCTTTGACAACGACGACTCGTTTTACGCGGTATTGGCAAAGAGAAAAAAAGGAGTTTTTAATCTTATAATCTCCTTGTTTTCAATGCTCCGCGCCTATATAAAAAAGGTTGAAAACGTCGAGGACACAAAGCATATCGTGGTAAGACGCGTAAATAAGATGTCCGTAAAATCCCTGTCAAATACCGTATGGAATATCGACGGTGAAAAAGGACCCGAAGGAAACGCGGAAATTACATACAAAAAAGACCAATTTGAGATAATTTTGAAAAAGGATTAAACCGGAGGTAATTTTAATTATGCCCGCGCATACGAAAAACATTAACGCACTTGTGGAAGAACTCAACTCCGACCTAAAAACGGGAATAAACTCGAATGCCTTTCCCTTTATCGCCGAGAAGTACGGTAAGAACAAGCTTGACGACGTTAAGAAAAAAAGTATTCTCATCAAATTTTTGGAGCAATTCAAGGACGTGATGATACTCATATTGCTTGCCGCCGCCGCCGTTTCATTTGTGCTTGCGGTAATGCACGGCGAGCCGGGCGAATTTTTTGAACCCTCCCTTATCGTTCTTATCGTCATAATAAACGCCATAATGGGCGTGTCTCAGGAAAATAAAGCCGAAAAGGCGCTCGACGCGCTAAAAAACCTTTCCGCGCCGCACGCAAAAGTAATACGCGACGGCAAAGACGCCGTAATAGACGCCGAAGAGCTTGTTCCGGGAGATATCATACTTTTGGAAGCCGGTGATTTTGTGCCCGCGGACGCGCGGCTTATATCCTCTTCCTCGCTAAAATCCGAAGAATCGGCGCTTACGGGCGAATCAGTCGCCGCCGATAAAGCCTATGACGCGGAACCCAAAGAAGACTCTCCTTTAGGCGACCGAACCAATATGGTCTATTCCGGTTGCAGCATAACCTACGGTACGGCAAAAGCTTTGGTAACCGCGACCGGCATGAATACCGAAATGGGAAAAATAGCCAAGTTACTAAAAAATCAAGAGGATTCCGGCACTCCCCTTCAAAAGAAACTCGCGCAGCTTGGCAAATATCTGGGTATTATCGCGTTAGCGGCTTGCGCTCTCATATTTGTAATCGGCATTGTGTTTAATATGAGCGACATACGCACGCTCTTTATGACGGCGGTTTCGCTCGCCGTTTCGGCAATTCCCGAGGGCTTGCCCGCCGTGGTAACGATTGTTTTGGCGATAGGCGTGCAAAGAATGGTAAAAAGAAACGCTATCATTCGCCGTCTGCCCGCCGTCGAAACTTTAGGCTCGGCGTCGGTCATATGCTCCGACAAAACCGGCACGCTGACCCAAAATAGAATGACCTTAAAAAAAGCCTTTGCCGACGGTAAACAGTCCGCCGAGAACATAACCGAAAATAATTCCGAAGAAATAAAAAAGCTTCTTACATACGCGGTTTTGTGTTGCAACGGCAGCGTCGCCATAGAAGAAGGTAAAGAAAATCATGTGGGCGATCCTACGGAAACGTCCATAGTCGCCGCCGCCCTAAGGAACGGCTTGGATAAAGACCGTTTAAACGCAATCTATCCGCGCATAGCGGAACTGCCGTTTGACTCGGACAGAAAACTTATGACCACGGTACACGAGATGAACGGAAAGCGCGTCGCAATAGTTAAGGGCGCTTGCGATATGCTTTTGCCGCTTTGCGTCAAGGGCGGCGTAAAGATTGCGTCTGCCATGAACGAAGAAATGGGTAAAAACGCTTTGCGCGTAATCGGTGTGGCATATAAGGAATTGCATGACGGTCACGCGATAAAAATAGACCACTTGGAAAATAACCTGACCTTTTTGGGACTTGTCGGAATGATAGACCCGCCCCGCCCCGAAGCGAAAGCCGCCGTCGTCGAGTGTCGCAACGCGGGCATCAAGCCCGTAATGATAACCGGCGACCATGTCGTTACGGCTTCGGCTATAGCCAAAGAATTGGGCATTTTGTCAAAAGGCGACGAAGCCGTTACCGGCGAAAAGCTGGCGAAGATGTCCGACGGCGAGCTGACCAAGCGTATAAGAAATATATCGGTTTACGCGCGCGTTTCTCCGTCCGACAAGATTCGCATAGTCAAAGCGTGGCAGAATTGCGGTGAAATCGTCGCGATGACCGGCGACGGCGTAAACGACGCGCCCGCGTTAAAGGCCGCCGATATCGGGTGCGCCATGGGTATTACGGGAACCGACGTCGCAAAAGGCGCGGCGGATATCACGCTGACGGACGACAATTTCGCGACGATAATTCAAGCCGTCAAGGAGGGGCGCGGAATATACGATAATATAAAGAAGGTCGTGGGCTATCTCCTGGGCACAAACGTAGGCGAAATCTTCACGGTGTTTTTTGCGATGATAATATTTAATCTGCCTCCGCTTCTGTCCATGCAACTTCTCTGGATAAATCTCGTCACCGACAGCCTGCCCGCCATAGCGCTCGGCATGGAGCAAATCGACGACGACGTCATGAAAAGAAAACCCAAACCGGCAAACGAAAGCATCTTTGCGCACGGTTTCGGGCTTAGGATTATACTTCAAGGAATTATGTTCGGCGGTCTGACGTTACTTGGCTATTACCTAGGTTCGATAATTACCGGCAGCCATATCGGAGCGCAGACCACGGCGTTTATCATTCTCGCCCTTACTCAGATAGTTCATTCCTTTAACATGCGCTCTGAACGTTCGCTTTTTGCGGGCAATCCTTTTTCAAACAAGAACCTAAACATGGCGGCTCTCGCCGGATTTGCCCTCATGCTCTTCGTAGTTTTTGTTCCGGGAATAAATACGGCGTTCGGTCTTTGTCCTTTGCCGTGGCACCTCTACCTTATTGCGCTGGGATTGGCGTTCGTCCCGCTTATCGTCATTGAGATTGTAAAATTTATCGCGAAAGCCATCGCGAAAAAATCGAAATAACGCATTCCAAAGAAATGGCGAAAGTCGCGTAAATCACAAAATACGCGGCTTTTTTTATTTTAAGCGATTGAAATTACTAAATAAAAATTCATCCGCCCGCAATCGTCTGCCCCGAAAACCTTCCCGTTCAGAAAAAACATGTAACTTATTAAATACTACTTACATATAATGTTATCAGTAAAACAAAACGGAGGTACATAATTTTTATGTCTTTTTTAAATAACAATCCCCGTCCGGAAAGAACTCCGGGCGCCATATCCGGCAATCCGCTCGGCGGACTCAACGAGAG
>JAISQX010000026.1 GCA_031273965.1 Clostridiales bacterium | reverse complement strand
ATTCAATAAAGGACGTGGTAAACTTGATAAATTGGCATCCGATATTATTGGCTCTCGCGGGAACGGGCATTGCCTTTTCAGGAACGGCGATAGGCGCGGCGTTTGTGTTTTTTACAAGGAGGGAGCCGAGCGGAAAAATACAGAAGCTGTTTTTGGGGTTCGCTTCCGGAGTTATGATTGCGGCTTCGGTTTGGTCTCTGCTGCTTCCCGCCGCCGAATACGCCGCCGAAAGAGGCGCGCCCGAATGGCTGCCTACCGCGGCGGGTTTTTTGGCGGGCGCGGGTTTTTTATTCGCTATGGACAAATTGCTTCCGCATCATCACGTTCAATCCGTTTTGCCGGAGGGACCGAAAAGCAGTCTTAGAAAATCCACAAAACTGATTTTTGCGGTGACGCTGCATAATTTTCCGGAGGGAATGGCGGTCGGGCTTGCTTTCGCGCTTGCGGGAGCGGCGGACTCGTCGGTAACCATGGCGGGGGCTTTTGCTTTGGCAATCGGTATCGCCGTGCAAAACCTGCCGGAGGGCGCGGTAATATCGCTGCCGTTAAAAGCCGAGGGGTTTTCAAAGCGGAAAGCCTTTGCGTTCGGTATTCTTTCGGGCGCGGTCGAACCGGTAGCCGGCGTTTTGGGCGCGCTTGTGGTAGGCGTTACTCTCGCGGCCATACCGTGGGCGTTGTCTTTCGCGGCGGGCGCGATGATATATGTAGTAGTGGACGAGCTTGTGCCGAGTGCGTATTCGGAGCATACGGACTTCGGAACGTTGGGCGCGGTAGGCGGATTTGTTCTGATGATGTTACTCGATACGGCGCTCGGTTAAAAATAAGCGGTTCTTATATTATGGCAAAAAAATCGTAAAAAGGAATGACGCATGGAGAACAAGACGGGAATGGGGCGTATGTTCGAGCTTGCGTTCATGAAAAGATGCTCTTTGGGGTTTATTAAAAATGTTAGAGCTTTTGTACGTGACCTTTAATGGCAAGGCGGGGGAATAACGGAGGAGAGAAAAATGACGAAAGAAACGGAAGTAAAAAAATCCAAAAGAATAATAAACACGATACTTATAATCATAGGGAGCATATCTCTCGGAATCGGCGCGATTGGCATAGTATTGCCTATTTTACCGACTACGCCGTTTTTTCTTTTGACTCTCGCGTGCTATACGAAAGGGTCTATAAGATTTGAGCGGTGGTTCAAATCGACGAAGATGTACGTGAAGTATTTGGAGCCTTTTGTAAAGACTAAGGCTATGACCAACGCGAGCAAGGTCAAGGTTCTTATTTTGATAACCGGCTTGATTTCAATTCCTATAATTATGGTGGACGCACTGCCCATGCGCATAGTGCTGGCGGCGATAATATTCTTACATTATTACATATTCATATTCAGAATAAAATCGGTTACAAAAGCACAATTGAATAAAATGCAGGAAGAGGCGGGAACCGAGGCCGCGGCGCGTTTTACCGCGCAAAGCGAGGGTGATTCTCAATTATCGAACGAGGAACGAATCGGCGCGGCGGCTTCAAAATCGCCGTTCGATGAAACGACGGGCAAGAGAGGCAATGAAAATTTGTCCGGCGCCGTTTCGAAAAGTTCGACGCCCGACAATACCGAAGGAAACGGTCGATAATAGCATGAGTATTGAGCGTAAAAAAAGACGGCGGAGTCTATGACAAGATTGTATTGCCAAAAGTAGCGCGTACTTGTTCGCGCGAAGAAGCGTTAAGCTTCTAATTTTTGCTCCGGCAAAAATTGCTTCCTATAAAATATATTCTAAAACCGGCAGTTAAAAACCGAATCCAACAGCTTTGCCATATCGTCAAGCGATATGCGGTCGTCGTCGCTCAGCCATTTTCGAATTATCGCGTATCCGCCGTTACACACGAACAAATGAAAATATTCCTTTAGATTTTTTGAATAATCGGCAGAGAAACGTAAGTTAAACAAATTGACGATAAGAGGCAGATTGAATAATTTGAATACAAATTCATTGCCGTCGGTGGAGTTAAGCAGTATCATAAATTTTTCGCGTTCGCTTTCCAAATATTTCAGAACATTTTTTAAGGTAATTATATCCTGCTTCCGATTTAAGCTAAAATGCAACTCAAGCGCGCATATACAATCGTTCTCTATGTCCGACAGCAAATCGTACTGGTTGCCGTAATATTTATAAAACGTCGTGCGGTTTATCTGAGCCTTGTTACAAATCTCATAAATTGAAATTTTTTCAATTCTTTTTTCTTTTAGCAGCTCCATGAGAGCGTTTTTTAGCAACGTTTTGCTTAAACGAATCCTCTGATTTTCTTGCTTTTCATCTACTTGATCGTCGTTTTTCATCCGCTTGACCGCCTTTTATATTACTAAACTAATTTTGTCAAAGTGTCGAATTTAACTCATACTCAAACAGTTTTATTTACCTCAAAGCAAATTAAAATAAACTGTAGGTTGATTTTAAAGCTACGATTATATTATAATGTAAACGACTTAAAAAATCAATAAAAAAAACATAGGGGCTAAAATGAAAAATCATAGGAATATCGTCGACAAACTTGCAAATACCGTCGTCAAGAGACGTTATATAATTCTTGGAATTATGCTTTTACTTACCGCCGTTTGCTTAGCGTTGACACCGAGGGTCAATATAAACTCGGATATGACAAAGTACATGCCGGACAATTCGTCTATGAAAATCGGACTTGACATCATGAACGGGGAGTTTTCGCAAGTCGAGACCGCGCAGACTATCCGCGTCATGTTTAGCGGTCTGAACGAGAAGCAAATCGCAAAGATTTTATCCGATTTAAAGGCTCTTCCCTACGTGAACGGCGTCGCCTA
>JAISQX010000093.1 GCA_031273965.1 Clostridiales bacterium | reverse complement strand
GTCGTTGCACCATACCAAAGCGATTTTGTCCGGCGCGATAGCCGCGTATTTGTCTATAACGTCGTAGCCAAAATTAAAATTATCCTTGACGGTGATTTTTAGATTGTTATAAAAGTCGTCGTAATCCTTAAATTGAGTTTCGTTCAGAAAATCTTTTAGTAAATTCATGTTAAATGCTCTCCGAATTTTTCTTTGTTTACATTTTTTATGTTTTTCGCGGTCATTTCTATAAAAAAAAAGCTCAAACGGTTCTTTTATTATTATTTTTATATTCACAAAAACGATATGAAACGCCGTCGTATTCTTTTTTTTCGGATTCGGAAACTTTTTGCCATGCTTTTTTGTAAATCATATCAAAAAAAGCGTCCGCGGGGGACTCCGCGTCTATCTCGGTGACAAGCGCCGTATCGCAATAATCCGCCAATAACCCATATACCGATTGTCCGCCTATCACATAGACGTCTTTGTCGTCGTATTTTTTTAAAGTCTCAAAAAGCCCTTCAACTCCGCCGCAAACCGTCGCGCCTTCGATTTTTAAGTCCTTATCGCGCGACATAATTATATTTGTCCTACCGTCTAATGGCTTAGCGCCCTTAAAGGATTTTAATGTGGAATGCCCCATGACTATTACCTTTCCGAGCGTCGTCTCCCTAAAAAAACGCATATCCTCCGGGATACGAAACAATAAATTGTTTTTATATCCTATTCCCTTGTTTTTTGCCACAGCGGCAATCAACGTCATTAATTTCCCCTCCGAAGCTTTTTATTTATCGGCAAAGCCAAAATTTAAAAACAACCGACCGATTATTTATATAGCGACGGGTATTTTTTCGCCCAATTCGCTGTATTTGTATTCTTTTAACGAAAAGCTGTCCGTCGTAAATTGATAAAAATCCTTTACGCTCTCGTCTATCTCAAACCGCGGCGCGTCATAGACGGGATTTTTCATAATTCTCTCGACTATAGGTATATGCCTGTCGTAAATATGCGCGTCGGCTATGACGTGCACAAGCTCTCCCGCGGCAAGCCCGGATACTTGAGCAAACATATGCACAAGCACCGCATATTGACAGACGTTCCAATTATTGGCGACAAGCATGTCCTGAGAACGCTGATTCAAAATAGCGTTGAGTTTGCCTCCGCATACGTTGAGAGTAAGTCCGTAAGCGCACGGATAAAGATTCATTTCGTTCAAATCGGAAAAATTGTACATCGACGCGATAATACGGCGGCTCAAAGGATTGTTTTTTAAATCAAAAAGTATCCTGTCCACCTGATCAAATTTTCCCTCCGGATAATCGTACTTTATGCCCAACTGATACCCGTAGGCCTTGCCTATAGTTCCTCTCTCGTCCGCCCAACTGTTCCAGATTCCGCTGTTCAAATCGGAAAGCCTGTTGGATTTTTTTTGCCATATCCAAAGTATTTCGTCCACCGCGCTCTTAAAAAAAGTCTTTCTTATTGTAATCGCCGGAAATTCTTTTGACAAGTCATATCTGTTTACAATTCCAAACCTTTTGACGGTGTACGCCTTTTCCCCGTCCTGCCATCTCGTTCTCACGGGGAAATTCCTGTCCGAATATCCGTTTTTTAATATCTCGCTACAATTCGATATGAATATTTCGTCGGCTAAACTCATTTTTAATCCTCTCAAAACGCGACGCCGGCTAATATAGCGTCGATAACTTAATTTATGCGCAAGGCGCATTCCAAAGTGGTAGGATTAAAGTTTTTTTCCGTGATGTTCCGGCTGTACTATAATTTACATTCCAATATGGTTAGATTAAACATATTTGCGGCTGTTCTATATGGGATATTAGATTTATTATAAACATAAATTCGAATCAAGTCAAGCGTCTATTATCATCTTTAAAAGTTTTTTTAAAAAAATACTTTTCCCCCCACGGAGAATATCCGCTCCGTCCTCATTACGTAATACCGAATATTATACCGTTCGCGTCAAGTAATACACGTTATGTAATATCCGCAAGCGCGTGGCTTACGCGTAAAAATATATAAGTCGTAAATTAAAAAAAGGCGGTTCTGCTCCTTAAAACAAAATCGCCTCTTTCGCTTTTTAACCGGCGCGAACATATACGTCTTACGGGTTTTATATCCCCAGCATATATCCTATTTTTTTTATGATGTTCATCGGCTTTAGGTTCATTTTTACTCTGTACATAAAATCCGCAAACTCGGAAGCGCCGGGCTCGACGTCGGCGACAGACCTTATGTCCAACCGCTCCAACACGGATTCGGCGTCCCAATTTGACGGCACGCTTATCGTCACTTCCTTCATTTCACTAGCAAGCATATCGAAGAAATTGTCCGAAAACGGTTCGGCTATCCCATCGATTTCCAGACGCACGTAGCGCGCGTATCTTTCGGACATAAGGCTTATATAAGCCGTATCGCCAAAAATTTTTACTCCCGCGTTTATATTGCTTTTGGGCAGGTCAAGCTTTTTCTCTTTGGCAAAGAGCGCGGTTCTTCTCGCCACCGATTCTCCGTTCTTTTTTAGCTCCGCGACAAAAACGCAATCCTTTCCGCGCGAAGCTATGAGCCTGTCAAAGTTTAGCCGTTCAACCGTTTGCGCGCTATTTTCAGCGACGTTCACGGATAAACTACCCTCACGCAAGACGTTTCCGTCGTAATCCTCGACGCGCCAATCCGCCACTCCGTAAAAATCTTCGGGACTTTCGTTGACGACGTGCAAAGTCATATCGCACGCATTATTCTCCACGGAGATTGTGACCGGTTGGTTAAAGCGCTTTGCGGCGTAATGCAGCGCCTTAAAATTTCCGTAATAATCTATGCTTGACCATGAGCTTACCGGCCAGCAATCGTTGAATTGCCAATACAGCGCTCCGTTGCAACGCCCCATATTTCTGCGCCAATGCTCGGTGGGTTCTCTCATGCACTCCGCTTGTACTATTTGCGTCAAATATACCAAATCGTCAAAGTTTTTTGGCGTTCTGTGGTCGGAAACCAAATAGTATTTCATTATAGAATTTCCCGCCATATTTTTTTGATGGTTTTTCATTACGGCGGAATCAAGGCTATAATCGGTTTCCTTGGCAAATTCTTTTATCGTATTCATAGTCGGAAGCGATTGCATGCCAAATTCCGAACAAAAATTCGTATAAACCTTTCTGTAATAGGTATAAGGACTCAAGCCGTGCCATACGCGCCACAGATGAGTATCCCCGACGTTTTCGCTGTTCACCCCGTTCAAAAAACCGCTTCCCGTGGGAGACCCCGGTCTATAAGGCGTAGTGTCGTCCATCTTACTTATCCATTCCGGAAGCGTATTATAAAAGAATTTGCCGGTGGCTTCCTTAAGCCGCTTATTAAATCTCCATGACACCGCCATTTGTTCAAGCTCGTTGTTTCCGCAATAAAGCGCCAACGAGGCATGGTGTCTTATTCTGCCTACATTATAGGTGATTTCATCCTCTATATTCTCGGTAAATTCCCTTTG
>JAISQX010000111.1 GCA_031273965.1 Clostridiales bacterium | reverse complement strand
TCGCTATGCATTCTGCCCATCGTGTCCGTCATGCCGTAGCTTGCGGGACCCGCCGCCATATTGTCGGGGTGAAGGGTTCTGCCCGTACCGCCTCCGCTTGCCACGGAAAAATATTTTTTTCTGTGCTCGTTAGCCCATTTCTTGTAGGTTCCGGCTACCGGATGCTGAAAACGAGTGGGGTTTGTCGAGTTTCCGGTTATCGAAACGTCAACTTTTTCATATTTCATAATTTCGACGCCCTCTACCACGTCGTCGGCGCCGTAAACAAGCACGTTTGCGCGTTCGCTGTCGCTGTAGGATGTTTTTTTGACGATTTTTAACTTTCCGGTCTGATAGTTCATTTTGGTTTGGACGTAGGTAAAGCCGTTTACTCTGCTTATGATATACGCCGCGTCTTTGCCCAGACCGTTTAGTATGACCTTAAGGGGCACGGTGCGGACTTTGTTTGCGGTTTTCGCTATTCCGATAGCGCCCTCCGCGGCGGCGAAAGACTCGTGTCCGGCGAGGAAACAAAAGCATTTTGTCTTTTCTTGCAGAAGCATCGCCGCGAGATTGCCGTGACCGATACCAACTTCTCTTTGGTCGGCGACGGAACCTTTTATACAAAAAGCCTGTAATCCGATGCCGATGGCTTCGGCGGCTTCATAGGCGGCTTTTACATTTTTCTTTATGGCGATAGCCACGCCGACGGTATACGCCCATACGGCGTTTTCAAACGCGATAGGCTGAATACCTTTTACTATATCTTCGACGTTTATTCCTTTTTTTACGCAGATATCCTTTGCCTCGTCCAGGGATAGGATATCGTATTTTTTTAGATATTCGTTGATTTTGTCTATTCTTCTGTCATAGCTTTCAAATAATGCCGTTCCGCTCATAATATTTACCTCCTATTCCTTTCTCGGATTGATGTATTTCGCTGCCTCTTTAAATCTGCCGTAAGAGTTTTTTGATTTTGCGAGGGCTTCGTTTGCGTCCATTTTTTTGACGTTTATCATTTCCATCATTCTGCCTATATTGACGAATTCGTAACCTATCACTTCGCCTTCTTTGTCGAGAGCGAGCGTGGTGACATAGCCTTCCGCCATTTCAAGGTAGCGCACGCCTTTATATTCGGTGCTATACATAGTACCTATTTGCGAACGCAGCCCCTTGCCCAAATCCTCAAGTCCGGCGCCTATGGGCAGTCCGTCTTCCGAAAAAGCCGATTGAGTTCTGCCATAGACTATTTGAAGAAATAATTCTCTCATAGCCGTATTGATAGCATCGCAAACCAAGTCGGTGTTTAACGCTTCAAGTATGGTTTTGCCGGTCAAAATCTCCGCGGCCATAGCGGCGGAATGAGTCATGCCGGAGCAGCCGATGGTTTCAACCAGAGCTTCTTTGATTATACCTTTTTTTACGTTAAGGGTGAGCTTGCACGCGCCTTGTTGCGGCGCGCACCAGCCTACTCCGTGCGTCAATCCGCTTATGTCCTTGATTTCCTTTGCCTGCACCCATTTCCCTTCCTCGGGAATAGGGGCGGGACCGTGATCCGGACCTTTTTTAACGCAACACATTTCTTCTACTTCATGTGAATATTGCATTAATTTTCGCCTCCTGAAAATATTTGTAATTTACTTTTTACATTATATCATACTCTTTGAAGCGGTGCAACAAGATTTCTTATCAAATACGTTTTTTTTTGCAGGGCAGACGCATGGAAATGCGTTTGCGCCGGTTTAGGGTACACGCGCTTATTGCGCATACGCTATATTCTCCGAATTTCCGCTCTTGCGTCAATAAGTTGACGCAATTCCATCTTTTACACGGGCTTTGTCCGTTAAAGGGGAGGCGCCGAAAACCGCGCTTTTCGGCGCCCCTAATTAGATAACGGCAGCGGATATGAAAAAAAATTTTTATGCGCCTATCCTGATTTTTTGTGAAAAAAAGCGCGCGGGTTTGAGAATTTCCGGTCTTATCTCTTCGAGGCTGCGGAATAATTAACCGCAACCTTGTAGCTTTATTTTTTGCGGCATCATTTTGGTTAAAGTCTGTCTTTTGCGCCTTTTAACGTAGCTCCGCTACGTCCTAAGGCGCAAAAAGGTCAAAATTTATCTCAAAAGTCCGCTCGCAAAAATCTCGAATTAATTATTCCGCAGCCTCTTCGTAAATCACGTACGCGGCAAAAGAAAACAAAGGTTTTTATTTGATTATTCCGTTGGCGATGTGGTATAATCTAAAATAAAGCGTATAAAGACTAAACGCGCGCTAAGATTCGATTTATTTAATCGCATATTGGGAGAATCTCGTGTTGAATATAAATGATGATTTCAAAAGAATTGAACCGTCCGCGGAGCATAAATTCGAGTTGGTCGCGCCGTACAAACCTATGGGAGACCAACCGCAGGCGATAGACAGCTTGACGGAGGGAGTTCTTGACGGATTTAGAACGCAGGTGCTTTTGGGCGTAACGGGCAGCGGAAAGACCTTTACCATGGCGAACGTTATAGAGCGCATTCAGCGTCCGGCTCTTGTCATTGCGCATAATAAGACGCTTGCGGCGCAGCTTTGTAACGAGTTTAGAGAGTTTTTTCCGAAGAATCGAGTGGAATTTTTTGTGAGTTATTACGATTATTATCAGCCCGAAGCGTACATTCCGTATGCGGATAAGTATATAGAAAAGGATATGTCGATAAACGACGAAATAGACAAGCTCAGAAACAGCGCGACAAGTTCTCTTTTGGAGCGACGCGACACGATAGTCGTCGCTTCGGTCTCTTGCATTTACGGCTTGGGCGCGCCCGACGAATATTACAGATATTCCGTGTCGATAAGAGAGAGCGAAACAATGGAGCGCGACGAGCTGTTGGAGCGGCTTGTCGAAATCCAATATAAGCGCAGCGACGTTGATTTTGTGCGATCGACGTTTCGCGTTCGCGGGGACGTGGTGGAAATATTTCCGTCAAACTACAGCGAGGTTGCCGTCAGAGTGGAATTTTTCGGCGATACGGTGGAGCGTATATCCGAAATAAACGTCGTAAGCGGCGCGCTTTTGAATCGTTTAAAGAGCATTACGATTTTTCCCGCGAGCCACTATATTATCGGCGGCGAAAAAAGAGAAAACGCACTGAAGCAGATTTATGCGGATATGCTTGAACGTACAAAATATTTTGAAGAGAAAGGTAAATTGATAGAAGCCCAACGCATAAAAGAACGCGTGGGATACGATATTGAGATGATTAGGGAGATAGGATATTGCAGCGGAGTGGAAAACTACTCACGGTACTTCGACGGTCGGGAAGCGGGAACTCCTCCTTATACGCTTTTAGATTTTTTTCCGAATGATTTTATAACGTTTATCGACGAAAGTCACATGACTATACCGCAAATCAGAGGCATGTACGCGGGAGACAAGGCGAGAAAGACTAACTTAGTCGATTTCGGATTTCGCTTGCCGGCGGCTTATGACAACCGACCGTTAAATTTTTCTGAGTTTGATAAGAGGATAAAGCAGATGATATGCGTTTCGGCGACGCCCGCGGAATATGAAATGAAAAACGCGGACAATGTGGCGGAACAGGTTATAAGACCGACGGGTTTGATTGATCCGCAAGTCTTTATAAGACCGGTAAAGGGGCAGATAGACGACCTCATATCCGAGATAAACACGGTGACGTTGAACAAGGGAAGAGTGCTTGTCACGACGTTGACAAAAAAAATGGCGGAAAATCTTACGACGTTTTTATCGGAAAACGGTATAAGAGTCAGGTATATGCATTCGGATATCGATACGTTGGAGAGGATAGAGATAATTACCGCGCTCAGAAGGGGCGAATTTGACGCGTTAATCGGCATAAACCTTTTGAGAGAAGGCTTGGATATACCCGAGGTAATGCTTGTGGCTATTCTGGACGCGGACAAAGAAGGCTTTTTGCGAAGCGACACCTCTCTTATTCAGACGATAGGCAGGGCGGCGCGCAACAGCTTGGCGAGAGTTATAATGTATGCCGATTCCGTAACCGGCAGCATGGACAGGGCGATAAAAGAAACCGACCGTCGCAGAAAGATACAGACGGATTATAATACGGAGAATAATATTACGCCGAAAACCATTATAAAAGATATAAAAAACACAATAGAGATCACGGTAAAAAACGAACGTATTCACAAAGGCGGAGACGTCGTCAGGGATATCGAAAAAATCAAGGGCTTGATGAAGGCCGCCGCCAACGTTTTGGATTTTGAAGCCGCGATAAAGTTGAGAGACGAATTGAACGAATTGAAAAAACTGTTAAAGTGAATAATTGGCTATGAGGCTGCGGAATAATTAACCGCAACCTTGTAGCTTTATTTTTTGCGGCATTATTTTGGTTAAATTCTGTCTTTTGCGCCTTTTAACGTAGCTCCGCTACGCCCTAAGGCACAAAAAGGCGAAAATTTATCTCAAAAGTCCTCTCGCAAAAATCTCAAATTAATAATTCCGCAGCCTCTTTTAAAATTTTATAAACCGTTTAACGGCTAAGCTTCGGCGTTTGCTTGACTGGTTAAAACAAATGAGATATAATTTAAACGTCATATAATAACGGAGGTTTTATTAATGAAAAAAACCGTTGATAAGTTTAGCACCGGTATGCAGACGGTAAATTCGTTGGAAAATATGCTTCAAGACGGCGAGGATATTCTTTGGCGCGGGAAGCCCTATAAATGGGCTTTTATCTTTAACGCGTTTATAAAAATGATGCCTATGG
>JAISQX010000059.1 GCA_031273965.1 Clostridiales bacterium | reverse complement strand
CTCCAAGAAAACGCCATTATTCCACTAAATATAGTATTCCGATATAAAAATAATCCCAATATACTACAAAAGCTTTAGAAAAAGTTTAAAATAATCAATATTTATCTTTAAAATTTCATCGCTCGTATTAAAAAAAAGCAAACATTTTTTTTGTTTAGAAATATAATAATATATTTTTGAATTAATGTCAACTCTTTTTAAAAAAAATGTAAGAACTTTTATTAATTTGCCGCATTATCGGCGCACGCGCTCTTATTTTTACCGCTCAGTCTCGCCCGCCGCGCGTTTGACACCGCATATTAAAAATTTCCCCAAAAAATAAAGCGGTCGATTATTTGAATCGACCGCTTTATTACGTGTAGGAGAATTTATGAAAACATCAATGAAAAAAGATGTTTAAGAAAAAGGCGACTTTTATACAATCGAGGGAATTTTTTTCCCCTCAAACTCTATACTTCAATTATATAAGCTCTATATGAAATCAGTATGAACATGCTTTCTTTGCGGTTATTTTGAATAAATATACGGTTTTATAAGAAACATTATTTTCTGAACGTCGTAAAAAACTATTGCCGCTCTTTTTTTGCGCATTTTTCACAATAGCCGTAATAATTTTTTCTGTGCATGACTATCTCAACATTATGCTTTTTGGATATTTCCGCATCATCCGTCGCTCTGTATTCGTCCTTTATATCATACGCGACTCCGCATTTTAGACATATAAAATGATAATGCGGCTCCATCGTCGCGTCAAACCTTTCTCCCCCCTCTACGCCGCCTATAACTCGTACCGCCAAAGCGGACTCTTCCAATATCTTTAGGTTCCTGTAAACCGTGGCGCGACTCATTTCCGGATATTTATCTTTTAGTACGATATACAGCTCCTCCGCCGTGGGGTGCCCCAATTTCATAAGTTCGTCTTTGACGGCGTATCTATGCCAAGTATTTCTTCTAACCATACGATTCCTCCCGCCGTTTTTTATAATTATACCATAATTCAAAAAAAAGTAAAACATTTTAACGCTAATTAATAATAATTATCGTTAAGAATATTAAAAGCTTATTCGAATTTCGCTTTGCGGCTATTATCTTAAGACAAAATACGGATTTTAACGCGCAAAAAAAATTTTATGCGCAATCTTCGGGAAAATTTTTTTTCGACATAAAAATATTTGCATTTTACCAAAAACTAATATATAATGATTACCGAAAGGATTTCTTATCCTTAGAAACAAGCGCGGGAATCGCGCGAAAAAATAAGATTATAATACGGGAGCTTACAAAAATGCCATTGGTAACAAGTACCGAAATGTTCAAAAAAGCTTATGCGGGCGGATACGCAATCGGAGCTTTTAACGTCAACAATATGGAGATAATCCAGGGAATAGTCGATGCGGCAAAGATCGAAAACGCGCCGCTCATCCTCCAAGCTTCTTCGGGAGCGCGTAAATACGCAAATCCTATCTATCTAAGAAAACTCGTAGAGGCGGCCGTAGAAGATAGCGGCTTGCCCATTTGTCTTCACCTTGATCACGGGGATACGTTTGAGCTTTGCAAGGACTCCATAGACGGAGGCTTTACATCGGTAATGATAGACGCGTCGCATCACAGCTTCGAAGAGAACATAAAAATCACAAAAAAAGTCGTCGAATATGCCCATGACAAGGGCGTCGTCGTCGAAGCCGAACTAGGCAGACTCGCGGGAGTCGAAGACGCGGTAAACGTTTCGGAAAAAGACTCCGCTTATACCGACCCGGGTCAGGTTCAGGAATTTGTCGAAAGAACGGGCGTCGACAGTTTAGCTATAGCGATAGGCACAAGCCACGGTGCGTTCAAATTTAAAGGCGAAGCTAAGCTTAGATTCGATATATTGGAAGAAGTCGGCAGACGCTTACCCGGCTTTCCCATCGTTTTGCACGGCGCATCCAGCGTTCCCGAAAAATACGTTCAGATAGTCAACGAGAACGGAGGCAATTTGGACGGAGCAAAGGGCGTTCCCGAGGAGATGCTTAGACAAGCCGCGTCCATGTCTGTCTGTAAAATCAATATCGACAGCGATTTAAGGCTTGCCTTTACCGCAAGTATAAGAAAACACATGCACGACAACCCGTCACACTTTGACCCGCGTCAATACCTCACTCCCGCAAGAGCCGCGATAGTCAGCGTCGTAAGACACAAGCTCGTAAACGTTTTGGGTTGTAACAACAAGGTATAGTTTCATTAAGGTCATAAGTCTTATTGATTGAATAATAAAAGCCGCGCTTTCGTATAAAGACGACAGAAGCGCGGCTCTATTTTTTTATTACGAGGCTGCGGAATAATTAATTTGAGATTTTTGCGAGCGGACTTTTGAGATAAATTTTCGCCTCTTTGTGCCTTAGGGCGTAGCGGAGCTACGTTAAAAGGCGCAAAAGACAGAATTTAACCAAAAAGACGCCGCAAAAAATAAAGCTACAAGGTTGCGGTTCATTATTCCGCAGCCTCTACGATACTTTAACTCTATTGCGCCGATTTACGTTCGCGCGCACGGTAAAAATTTTCTTGGAATTTTGTAAACTTTTAGTTCTTTCACTCATATAATGTTTGTACGACGAAAATCGCTCGCCATGTGGTCTTTATATCTCATAAGAACAAAAAAGGAATATGCTCCATGAAAAAAATATTCAATATTGCCGTTGTTATCATTCGCCGCGCCGGCGCGTACGCCGACGCAAAGATTCTCGGAAAAACCCCCTACGAATATTTAACCGAAAACATTTGCGCCGATTCGCGCTTTTCCGTATTTGAATACGACGACGAAACCCTCGCAAACGGCGGGTCTATACCGCCAGAAACCGACTATACCGTAAAGCTTTATTCGGATATGCCGCTCGTTACGAAGGCCGAGATTATTCAAATAGCCGAGGGTATGCACAAGCGCCGTCTTACCGCCGTACGCATCGGCGACGCACACATTTACAGACCGGTTCAATCCGGCGAACCATCCGAATTAAGCATCCTCCGCGACGGTTTTTTGAGTTGCGGCAATCCGACCTCATTTCAAAAAATATATGAGCTTCTGAGAAAAAAGATACTTAACAATCTCTTATCCGCGGGCGTAATTATTCCCGATATAAACTCCGTTACCATAGACTCGTGCGCCGACATAAAAGCCGGCACAACCGTTATGCCTTATACCGTAATACGCGGCAACACATACATCGGATTTAACAACGTCATAGAGAGCGGCTGCATTATAGATGCCG
>JAISQX010000208.1 GCA_031273965.1 Clostridiales bacterium | reverse complement strand
CAAACGCTCAGCGGAAACAGAATTTGCGATTGTGACTTCGGTGCAGTTTGAGCCTGTGCCGACTATGACGGGGACTCTTTTGCCGACCGTTGATACGGTAAACTTAATTATTTCGGTTTTTTCTTCGTTGGTAAGAACCGCGGCTTCACCCGTGGTACCTAAAACTATTATAGCGTCGACGCCATCCGATAACTGAAACTCCAAGAGCCGTTCTAAGGAGTCAAAATCGATTTTTTTTGTATCGGCGGTAAACGGAGTAATTATCGCCGTTCCGCAACCTTTAAATAATGGCTTCATTCTTGTATATTACCCCCGTGAAATATTGTTTTTAACGATATATTCGGCAATCTGTACGGCGTTTGTTGCGGCTCCTTTTCTGATATTATCGGCGACGACAAAGATGTTGCAGCCGCTCTCCACCGTGTCGTCCAAACGTATTCTTCCGACAAAAACCTCGTCCTTGTCCTCACACACGCAAGGCATGGGGTATATGCCCTTTGAAATATCGTCGTAAAGGACTGCGCCTTCCTGATTCTTTATCGCATCCTTTATGCCGTCCAATGTACAAGGCTTATAAAACTCAACGTTTATGGATTCACTGTGCCCGTATGAAACGGGAACGCGAACGGTTGTCGCCGTAACTTTAAGAGCCTTTTCATGCAGGATTTTACGCGTTTCCTTTATCATCTTTTCCTCTTCTTTCGTATAACCGTTCTCGAGAAATACGTCTATTTGAGGAATAAGATTGTTAAATATGGGATAAGGGAACTTTTTCGGCGGCTTGCCTTTCACGCCTTCCACAAGATCCGTATAGCCGCCCATACCCGCGCCCGAGACGGATTGGTAAGTTGAGTAGATTATTCGTTTTATACCGTATTTATCGTGCAGGGGCTTCAATGCGACGACGGCTTGAATAGTCGAACAATTTGGGTTGGCGATTATGCCTTTATTCCAAAGAATATCCTCCGGATTGACCTCCGGCACGACAAGAGGAACGTCCTCATCCATTCTGAAACAGCTGCTGTTGTCTATTACCGTCGCGCCTATTTCGACAAAAATCGGCGCAAATTCACGACTCACGGACGCGCCGGCGGAAAAAAGGGCGATGTCTATCTTTTTGTCAACGATATTTTCGCGCTTAAGCTCCAAAACCGTCAAATCCTTTCCTAAAAAATTTACGACTTTACCGGCGCTTTTTTGAGACGCAAATAGGTAATAATCGGTTACCGGAAGATTTTTTTCCGACAAAACCTGTAAGAACTTATTTCCGACCATCCCCGTGGCGCCGACAACGGCAATATTGTATTTTTTCATTTTTATCTCCTTAAATAAAGACTGTAAGTATAAGTATTACACGCCGCATAGTTTTCTACAAACGTGCGCATTATTGAGTATTAACCGACAAGCGAGAACACGATAAGATAAAAAAATAACGGTATCGCGCTCAAAACGCCGTACCGCCGCCAAAACAAACAGAGAAAACTTTTTTAGTAAATCGGTAGTTTTCCGTGTTTTAGAGTTGTCATAGCGCTCCGCCGAAAAAAGGCGACAGCCACAGGGGTATTAGCCCCGTGCGGCCAACAAAATAGAACCGCAGTTTTTATCCTGTTTCGGCGAAAAGACCCTTTGACCCTTTATGCTTACTGCGGGTAAGCGTTTTTATAAAAAGGGATACTTATGTTTTTTCGCTCCTCTATGTAATCTCGTCCTTTATTCATATATTATGAAAATAAAGGTTAAATTGTTACAAACTTTTAAAAATCAACCGACCGTTGCTCCGAAATAAAAAATATCTGAAATTATTATCGGTATAATTTTTTTTTGCTTTGCCGGACAAAAGCGTTCGGCTTTTTTTAAGTGGCACCGCCTAGGGGATTTGAACCCCTGATACCTGCGTGAGAGGCAAGCGTCCTAACCATTAGACTAAGGCGGCAAAATAGGTTTTTGATTTTAACTTTAGTGATTATAACAAAAAAAAAATAAATATGCAAGCAATTATAGTTTAGTTATAAAAAAAGATTTGAAAAGCTTATAAAGTGCGGAGAAATTATTGTCATAACTGGCGAAAACGGAATAATGGCAAATAAGCTTCGGGATAAGCGGGAATGTGGATTGTTTGGATAAAAACACCGGATATTAGCGCTCTCAAAACTCGGCTTTGAAAGAAAATTGACCGCCGACTAAAAAAAAAATAAAAAACGCCGTGATTTTCTTGACATAAAACTCATAATGTAGTAATATTGTTTAGGTCGTTTTAATATGGTTTCGGGGTGTAGCGCAGCTTGGTAGCGCACGTGGTTTGGGACCATGGGGTCGGGAGTTCGAATCTCTTCACCCCGACCAGAATACTTCATTTGTTTTTTCCGCTATTTGGACCTTTAGCTCAGCTGGTTAGAGCGGTCGGCTCATAACCGATTGGTCCGCGGTTCGAGTCCGTGAAGGTCCACCAAATTGGGGATTAACCGTTCGGCTTTTGAGATTGTCTCAAGAGCCGAATAAAATCCTTTAATGAAAAACATTCTTAACGCGGTCCGGTAGTTCAGTTGGTTAGAACGCCAGCCTGTCACGCTGGAGGTCGAGGGTTCGAGCCCCTTCCGGATCGCCAAAACTTGCCTCGATAGCTCAGTCGGTAGAGCAGGAGACTGAAAATCTCCGTGTCGGTGGTTCAATTCCGCCTCGAGGCACCAAAAAATCCTTGTCGTTGAGCCTTTTGCCGGCGTAGCTCAATCAGGCAGAGCAGCTGATTTGTAATCAGCAGGTTGATGGTTCGATTCCATTCGCCGGCTCCATTCAGTTTTAGCGGTGATATTGTTTGCTTTATATTACTTGCGTTAAATTACCCGGTATAAAAATAATTTATTGATTTATCGACAAAAAAAATCGTTAAAAATTCAGATTTATCATATGGGAAGATTCCCGAGTGGCTAAAGGGAGCAGACTGTAAATCTGCCGTCTTTGACTTCGGTGGTTCGAATCCACCTCTTCCCACCATTTTAAAAACCACTACTTGTAGTGGTTTTTTCTTTTTATTAAAAACAATATATGGTGGTTATTATGTGTTAGTTACAAATTAGGTGCAAAACTCAATATTTTACATCTAAAGCTTTTTATGATTTTAGCGTCGTCTTCCGGAAACATGTGGCTATACGTGGTATATGTTTGCTAATTTTTAAGCTATTCTCTAACAAAAGAATTACCATGCGCTTTTTAGTTCTTGGGTTTGAAGATACCTTTATATTTTTTAGCCGCAAGCGTTTAACTTCGCAAAAAGTCGCAATATTTTTACTTGCAGGCTAAGCGGTTTTAATAATAAAAATAGAGACGCTCGTTTTTAAATATATTAAAGAGTGCCTTGAAAGCGCGTCAAAGCCGATGTTTTCGCTATATTCTTACAGTTTTTTTATGTTTCGGATAAAAGAGTTTATTTTTTTTGAGGAAAAAAATGTTATCATATTTGCGTCGGAAAATGCGTTTTCACACGGAATCAAATAGACGGTTGACAGGGCTTTATCGGTTATTAACTTATAATTGTAGCGGTCAAAAGCGGAAAATCGAAATTGTATATTGCCCGCGGTCGACGTTTAATATTTTACGGAGAATAAAAATGACGGTACACAGAGAATTTTGGGGCGGAAGGCTTGTTATATATATTTGCGGAGAGCTGGACGAAAGCAATATCGATATAGCGCGAGAAGAGTTTGACAAGGGAATAGCGGATAATCCGAATACGGTCGTACTTGAAATGTCGGAATTGAAATTTATAGACAGTACGGGCATAGGCATGATAATATCACGCTATAAGAGATTAAAAAGCATGGGTGTGCCGATGTACGTCAAGGGGCTAAAGGCTCAGACGGAAAAAGTGTTTAGAATGAGCGGACTCTTGAGCATTATAAAAATCGCGCATTGATATAGCAAAGCTTTTTTGATAAAAGAGTTTATAGAAAAAAGCGACTAAAAAAGCAAACACATTATTTATAGGACTGTTAAAAAGGAGAAAAATATGTCACTTATAAATCAAATGAAAATGTCGGTTTTGGCGAAATCCGGGAACGAGGCTTTCGTGCGGAGCGCCGTTGCGGCGTTTTGTGTGCAATTGAATCCTACGCTCGAGGTAATTAACGATATAAAAACCGCCGTGTCGGAGGCTGTGACAAACGTCATCGTTCACGCTTACGAAGAGCCGGAAAAAAATTTTGTATATATTGAAGCGGAATTATTTGAGGACAGTCTGTCAATAATCATAAAGGATACGGGATGCGGTATAAAAAACCTTGAGGAAGCTATGCAGCCTATGTTTACGTCAAAACCTGAAAAGGAGAGAAGCGGTATGGGCTTTACCTTTATGCAGACATTTACCGATGAGCTTGAAGTGTCAAGCGAAACGGGTGCGGGCACAACGGTAAAGATGAGAAAGTACATAAAAAAAGCGGAGGAATAAAAAAATATATGCTTTCGCATGAAGAAACCATACGGCTTATAGGACTTGCTAAAGAGGGTGATAAGGACAGCAACGCGATACTCATAGAACAGAATATGCCCCTTATAAAGAGCATAGTACGCCGCTACAAAAATAAACATGTGGAGTATGACGATCTTATACAAATAGGGACGATGGGAATAATAAAGGCTATAAAAAACTTTAACGGCGAATATAACGTACGTTTTTCGACATATGCCGTGCCGATGATTTCCGGCGAGATAAAGAGGTTTATCCGCGACGACGGAATAGTAAAGGTGTCCCGCTCTCTAAAAACGCTTGCCATAAAAATAGGCATATTTACGGACAAATATAAAAACCTGTACGAAAAAGACCCTACGATAAGCGAACTTGCGCGAGAGTTTGAATTGAGCGAGGAAGAGGTTGTGTTTGCTTTGGACAGCTCAAAGTTTCCTCTGTCTCTTTATGAAAAGACAGACGATGAGAGCGGTCAATGCCTTATAGACAAGCTTGCCTATGAGGATGAGCAAGACGATATGATAGACAAGATGATGCTAAAAGACATCATAGGGAGATTGCCCGAACGCGAGAAGAAGATAATACTTTTTAGATATTTTCGCGACAAAACGCAGAGCGAAGTGGCGTGCATGCTGGGCGTTTCACAGGTTCAAATCTCCAGATTAGAGAGCAAGATAATAGAGAAGATAAAAAAGGGAATAGTCTGACGCTTTGAAACAAATCGAAAATACGACAAAATGAGCGGATATTCGCATGAAGAATCCGCTCATTTTTTTTATTTTTTCGGAATAGATTATAGCGTGATAAACGGTGTAAAATGTACTTATCGTTTTGAATATACCGTATGCTACAAATTATCCGAATATAAATTTCACACGAAAAAATGGTAAAAAATCTTTTAAGTAAGAGCGTGTACGACGCGGTGAACTCCTCGGGCAAGATACCGGAAAGGCTTTTCGAAATTAGGCTGCGACTCGGTAAGCCGCTTGTGGTATACGATAGATTGGGCGGAACGGCGTTGAATTATCGCGTCTGCGAAAGGGATATCGAGTACGTTCTAAACGTCGCGTCCGGTCACTCCGTGTACGCCGTGTCCGAACAACTGACAAAGGGGTACGTTACTTACCGAGGCGGAATAAGAATAGGCGTTTCGGGGGAGGGCGTTTCGGAAGGCGGACGCCTGAGCGCGTTAAAAAACATAAGCAGTCTGAATATTCGTATACCGCACGAAGTAAAAGGGTGCGCCGACGATATAAAATATTTAATCAACGGAGGGCTAAAAAATATTTTGATAATCTCTCCGCCCGGCGCGGGTAAGACGACGCTGCTGCGCGAGCTGACGCGCCTTTATTCCGACAAGGCATACAACATTTTGTTGATAGACGAGCGCAACGAAATAGCCGCGGCAACGGACGGCGTAAGCGCTTTGGACGCGGGAGATTTCACGGATATAATGTCGTGTGCGGAAAAAAAGACGGTATACGAGAACATTATACGTTCCATGCGTCCCGATATGATAGTAACCGACGAACTGTTCGGAAAGGAGGACGTGGACAGCGTATGCGATATAATCCGCGCGGGAGTATGCGTCATGGCGTCGATTCATGCCTATGGGCTTCAAGCGTTAGAGAATACTGTGTTTGAGAAAGTATTCTATGTTTTTGATTATTTTATAATACTCGAACGTCCGGGGGGCAAAATTTTGGTAACAAAAAGCCCTAAAAAACAGATTTGAGGGCAAAAAAAGATGTTGTCAATTGCAGCGGGCGCGGCACTTTTTGTCGCTTGTTTATATGGCGGAGTCGGGATAAAGCATTATTACAAGACGAGGGCGGAATATTTTGCGCGGATTAATGATTTTTGCAATCTTTTGATTGACGAAATCTCAAACCTAAAAACGCCGCTTATAAAAATACTCGAAAATTTTGCTTTCTTAAAAAAAGATGAGTTGTCAAAGCACATAACGGCATATGCGGAAGTTTTGAGCCGCGACGTAATCCCGTACGAAGAGCAAATTCGCGAGCTTTTGAGTTCGCCTTATTTAAAAAAGGAAGAGATAAGACTTATAGCGGATTTTCTCATGATATTAGGGAGGAGCCGCTCTGAGTCCCAAGTGGCTAATATAAAGCATTACAAAAATAAATTTGAAGAGGTAAGCAAAAAAGCCGGCGAAGCGTACACGGTTCAGGGAGCTTTAGCGTACAAATTGGGGATTTTATTGGGTATCGCGCTGATGATTATAGTCGTTTAAGGAGGCGGATTATGAATATAGACGTAATATTTAAAATAGCCGGCGTGGGACTTTTGACCGCCGTCATAAATATCGTGCTAAAAAAAAGCGACAAGGATGAGATCGCCACGTTTACTACGCTCGCTGGGCTTATAATAGTCATACTTATGGTCATAGACATGATAGGCGGTCTCTTTGACAGCGTAAAATCTATTTTTAGGCTGTATTGACACGCGCGTACGGCTTCCGCTTATCCGGGAAAAAGCGTGATACAAGCTTTGAATACGATAAATAATCTACGCGGGATACTTAAACGACAACGATATGATTTTACGAAGGCTGAAAGAGCCGTAAGAAAAAATTTTTCAGAGTTAATCCTTAAATTTTCCATATGGACGCGGTGAAATGGACATCTTTAAAATAATAGGCGTCGGGATAATAGGCGCGGTTATAAGCGTATTTTTAAAGGAAAGCAAACCGGAGTTTGTCATATTTGCCGTTATGACGGCGGGCGTGACAATATTGATTATCGTGCTGAATTCCTTAACCGACGTAATAGACGCTTTTAACGTCATTGTCAATAAAACCAACATCGACGAGAGTCTTTTCTCCGGAATATTGAAGATAATCGGCATAGGTTATATTGCGGAATATTCCGCGGAAATATGCGGCGATATGAATTGCGCGTCGATAGCGGGGAAAATACAGCTTGCCGGTAAAATAACGATATTTCTTATGGCTTTGCCGATTATGACGGCTTTTATCGACGTTATATCGGCTCTTGGCGCAATATAATGAAACGCATATTTACGCGGCGCTCAAGTTCGTTTAAAAATCAAAGAGGAGAATAGCTTTGTGCCTAAAATACGTGCGTAAAAAATCCATATTTAAATATGTTTTTTTGTTTTTTTGTTTTCTTTTGTTCTTTTCGGTATTTTTTAACGCGCAAGCGGACGCCGGCGTAAATGCGGAAAAAAGCGCTGACGAGATAGAAAAGGAGCTGGATGAAAACACTGACAAAAATTTGAACGGTCTCGATTTGAGCGAGTTGGATGCTTTTATCGCGTCGCTCGGCGGCGGATTGATACGGGGAAGCGTAAAGGATTATATAAAAAAAATCATAGACGGCGACTTTGGGAGCGGCTCCGAGGCCGTATTTAACATAGCTAAAGACATTATTTTGAAGGATATCGCGGCGATACTCCCAATGGTCGCGGGGATAGTCATAATATGTCTTTTGAGCGGCTTCGTGTCGGGAGTATCTTCGAATTTTTTGAGAAAATCCACGCGAGAAATAATTTTTTTTGTTTGTTACGCTCTTATAATACTCTTGCTTCTAAACCATGTTACGGGCTATATAAGCGACGTGAAAGGGTTGCTGAATAATCTCTCGCGCCTTATGAA
>JAISQX010000152.1 GCA_031273965.1 Clostridiales bacterium | reverse complement strand
CGAACCTATAAAGAATATTTATACGGCTTTAGCTTTTTTAAAGCAAAACGCAAAAACATATAATATCGATATCGATAACGTCTATGTCGGAGGCGATTCCGCCGGAGCCACTCTCGCCATGACGCTCGGCGCGGTTTCGACAAACCCGTCCTATAAAGACTTCTTTGAATTGCCAAAAGAGTCTAAAGACATCAGATTCAAAGGGCTTGCTCCCATTTGCGGTATGTACGATATGCGTACGTCTATGGCCTCCGGCTTTCCGCATATAAGGGAGTATCTCACGGCTTACGCCGACAAGAGCGCCGATGAACTTTTAAACGACGAGGATTCAAAATATCTGTCGCCGATAAGGTTTATAAACAAGGAACTCCCTCCGACTTTTGTAATAACCGGCGAACGCGACGCATTAAAATCCGACGGCTTTGAGCTTGTTGAAAAACTCAAAGAATACGGCATAAAATACGGGCATTTTCACGGCGAAGGCAAATCCGCAATTCACGCTTTCCCCGTGGGGCAACTTCTAAGCACGGCAAAGGATGCTCTAAATGCGATGTTAGATTTCTTTCTTATCGTACCCTAAGTCCCTTAATAGGGAATAGTCGTCTTGCCACCCCTCTCTTATCTTTACCCAAACCTTTAAAAAGACCTTTTCGCCGGATAATTTTTCTATATCTTTGCGAGCGGACGACGCGATTTTTTTCAGCATTTCTCCGCCTTTCCCTATTATAATAGACTTATGGCTCTTTTTTTCGGCGATTATTTCGGCTTCTATGTCGGTTACCAAGCCGTCGTTTCTCACTTCATACCGCGTTATATTAACGGCTATACCATGCGGGATTTCATCCCTCAGATATATTAGCGCCTTTTCTCGTACGATTTCCTGCGCCATGAATCTTAAGTTTTTATCGGTTATCATATCTTCCGAATAATATTTTTCGCCTTCTTTTAAAAGCTTTTTCAATTCGGAATTTAGCGCCTCTATGTTTTTACCGCTAAGCGCCGACATAGGCACCACCGCGGTAATTTTTTTGAAGTCGTTAAACCTCAGCATATTTATGACAAGCCTTTCCCTGTCCGCCTCGTCAACCTTATTGACAACTACAATAAAAGGAATTTTTATCGTTTCGGAATATTTTTTTATGAGCAGATATTCGTCCTCTTCGATTTTTTTTGAACCGTCGACGACGTATATCACCCCGTCCGCGTCTACGGACGCCGATTTTACGCTCTTCGACATGTACTCGCCGAGAAGACTTTTTCCCTGCTGCAATCCGGGCGTATCAAGAAATATTATCTGATAGTCGTCGCCGTGCATAATACCCGTAATAATGTTTCGCGTCGTTTGCGGGCGCCACGAAACAATCGACACCTTTTCGCCGACAAGCGAGTTCAAAAGCGTAGATTTACCGGCGTTCGGTTTTCCTATAATAGTTACAAAGCAAGATTTAAACATTTATTCGTATTCCTTATGATTTTTACGACATGCGCCGTATGAAAAGCCTTTGTGCTTTTATTAGTCCGTACGAGTATTTTTAGACACGCACAATCCGAACCGCAAACCTAAGCAAAGCGCGAGTGTATTCACTAAGAGGCTACGGAATAATTAATTTGAGATTTTTGCGAGCGGACTTTTGAGATAAATTTTGACCTTTTTGTGCCTTAGAGCGTAGCGGAGCTACGTTAAAAGGCGCAAAAGACGGAATTTAACCAAAATGATGCCGCAAAAAATAAAGCTACAAGGTTGCGGTTAATTATTCCGTAGCCTCTAAAAAAAAATCACGACGCAAACTTCAAAAAGAATAAAAAAATACGCTTATCGACGCGAATTTTCGATATGCTTCAGATCTTTTATTTCGTATGTTTCCAATTTTTCATCGCATGCGGCAATCACGGTTATACCGCCGACAAATTCCGCAAGCGTATCGAGGCATAAGCCGCAAGGACGTACCGGCTCGTCGCCAAAACTGTATACGGCTATCGCGTCAAACTGTGTTTCGCCCGCCGATACGGCATTGAATATCGCCGCTCTCTCCGCGCAAACCGACGCCGAAAAAACCGCGTTTTCTATCGCCGCGCCGCTGTAAATAACCCCGCCGGACGTCAAAAGCGCGGCGCCCACGGCTTTCTCCGAATACGGAACATAGGCGTTTTCCGCCGCGGCTCTTGCCGCGGGCACCAATAAATCGATGGTATACTCAATATCCTCAAGCATAATAAAGTCTCCAAAAAATTGATTTACCCAAAACTGACGCATTATAAAGGTCTATCGTTTTACAGCTTTTTGTTAGCGCCGACGCAAACTAATTTCTGCGTATATTTACGGAATTTAGTATCGCCTCTTCCGCCTCGCGCATTTTCTTTATATCCTTCTCTTCCTCATGGTCAAAGCCGAAAAGATGCAAAAGTCCGTGCAAAAAAAGATAACTGTATTCCCTTTGGTTCGAATGACCGTATTCCTTCGCCTGTTTCTCGGCTCTATTCAAACAGATAACTATCTCTCCTAAAATAATCCTGCCGGTTTCCAAATTTACGTCGCTCTTAAAGTCTATTTTTTTTATCGGCAGTGTATTGACCGCGAGGTTTGGATAAGACAATACATCGGTTACGGCGTCGATTCCTCTGGTATCCTTGTTTATTTTTCTAATCTCCCTATCGGACACGCAAGACACGTCGACGTCAAAAATATCGCGCTGACCAAAATATTTTAACGCCGCCTTGTATACGCGTTCCGCATCCTTTACGTAACCGATGGGAAAATCATACAGAGACAGCATACATTTCTCCTTAAAGACAATATTTGTCCGCGAAAAAATTTTTCGCAAAACCTTTCTCAAAATTTTCGGTATTTTTATCGACTCGCCGCTTCCGCCCGCCAAAATATCGCCTCGGATAATCGCTTGCGCTTTTACATGCGCCGATAAGCCGCCGTTTATTCCTTTGTCGCCTGATAACGGATTCTTGCGTGAAAGACCTGAGGTATCACCTCCGCCAAGGTCTTTTGAATGGTCTCGATATCTTTTAAGGATATGTCGCAAGAGTCAAATTGTTCCAGATTCATCTTATCCTTTATGAGTTTTTTGATCAAGTCCGCAAGGTCCGCGCTCTGATTTGCCCTAACCGCCGATTCGACGGTATCGCATATCATAATCAGCGCGGATATCTTATTCGACGGTTTGTCGTTCTCATAGACGTAATTATATGAAGCCAAACTCCCTTCCGTCATATTTTTAGCCTTGTTATAAAAAAAGTTTACGGGCGTCGTACCGTGATGTTCCTCCGCCACCCGTATTATTTCTTTCGGGAAGCCGTTATCCTTTAAAATCTGAACGCCGTTTTTTGTGTGCGCTATTATTTTACTTGCGCTTATTTCCGGAATAAGCTCGTCGTGCGGATTGTATCCGTCCGTCTGGTTCTCCCCAAAAAATTCCGGAGCCTTTATTTTTCCCACGTCATGATAATACGCCCCCGCGCGCGCGAGCATGGGATTTTCGCCGATCGCCTCGGCGCAAATCTCGGCAAGCGTCGCAACCATCAGCGAATGGTGATACGTCCCCGGCGCTTTCTCTTTTAATTCCCGCAAAACGGGGTTTTTTAAAGTCAAGTATTCGGATAATCTAAAATCGGTGCTAATGTCGAAAGACTTTTCTAAAAGCGGTATCAAAATCATAAAAAGCGCAACCGAAAGCGCCGTGGACGTAAACATCCATACGGCGTCGCCGATCGGAAACGCGCCCGATAAAAACGCGTACAAAGCGGCAAAAGCCGACGAAATAAAGCCGAGGAACATATTGTACAGCACTATATTTATGCGTTTATAGCTCTTTTTGACCGAAAAAACGGCAAGCGCTCCCCCGACGGCGCCGAAAAGCCCTCCGTAAAGCGCTTTTGTTACGTTATACACCCCGTTGCCGTTTATTACGACAAACGACAAAGCCAAAAGCGTAACAAAAAGGCAAAACATCGACGTGCGCGTATTTGTCAACGCGGAAAGCACCAAAAACAAAAAAACAAACGGTATAAAAAATTCGGAAACATACTTCATGAGCGTCACGGACAGCACAAGAGTCAAAAAAGAAGTGAAAAGCGAAATAAAGTACGGCTTCAAGCTTTCTTCAAAGCTTTTTGAAATATATTTCTCGTAGATAAAAAGCGTTAGGTACATCAAAAACAGAACGATAAACGCCGATAACGCCTCGGTATAATTGTCGGTTGTAAAAAATTCGTGATGTACTATAATGTTATAATACATACAAAAAACAAACGACACGACCGTTATGGCGCCTATCGCGCCCAAAATGTACAGCCTGTTTTTGCGTTTGTTTTTTTCTCCCGCTATCGTTAAAATCTTATTTTTTTTCATATTTTTCCTCTTTACATTGCCTCAAAGAGTCTTTTTCTCCCGCAGGCGGCATCTTTAATTATGTAGCTCGTTTACGATATCTTTTCCTCGACTTCATAGTAGTATTCAACGATTTTTTCCCCGCCGGCTCCCTCCCGTACCATATGCCATTCGTCCATTATCAAAGCGTCTTTCGGGAGCTTTGCGCTCGCATTCTTTTTTGCCAACTCTATGAGACGGCTAAGCTCATCTTCAAATTTCATCTTTACCGTTCGCGCCGTAAGCTCAAAATAATAATGCCTGACGATTTTTATAGGCACGGACGCAAAGATGTATTCGCGTACGATTTTTTCTTCGTACAACTCGTAAGGCGATACGGGCTTTCCAAATTTCATTCCAAAAATATCCAACTCGCTTATTAGCTTCGATTCTCCGGTCCGAGTTACGGAAACCGTTTCTTCAAAGAATACGGCTTCTCCCTTTACATAAACCTTGGCGTACACGTCGCCTATCGCCCTTATCTCGAACGGTTCTCCTCCCACATCAATGAAAGGCGCTATCAAAACATCCCCGACTCTAACCGGGTCATTGACCTTGACAACCGGCGTGCCCTGAAAAACCGTCATACGGGTTATTATCCCGTCCTTTTTAGCCGTCACCGGTTGGTTCCGGGTCATGTCTATTACGTCGGGCGGAGGCAGTTCCTCATAAATATTTATAAATAACGTCATTCCGCTTATCTTGATAGAGGCAAACGCTATACGCTCTATCGAGCTTGTAATTATATACTCGATATGTTTTTTGTCTATATTTTTGGTATAAACTCCCTTTTTTATGCCTTCGGCTTCGAGTATTTTTATTATATCGGAATACTCTACCGTCTTTAACCCGCTTACTTTTATTTCATTGAGCCGCGAGCCCATAAGCCCGAATATAGTACAGACTATAAGTATGCCGGCTACAAGTCCCTTTCTTTTTAAAAGTTTCAAAAAACCGTAGCCAATCCCACCTTGCTTTACTATCCGGTAAGTATAGCACATTTCTTCAAAAAAAGCAATTATCTTTACGGCGTCGTTTCTATTCACTTTGAAGGTTAATTCCCCGTTTGAAGATAGAACGTCGTACATTACAATATTTTTTTTCGTTATCGCCGAAAGCGTTTTTCTGCAGTTTAACGCCGTAGTTCTAAAAACCGTATAATCCATATACCCCCTCGTACCGCTCATTCAAAATTTAAAGAAGACAGCTTTCCCCTTACCGTCGCGCTATCGTTCGATATACACGACAGCCTAAATCCGATTCCGTTCAATCTTAACCTGCTTTTTTTCATAACGAACACCACCGTCTCACCCGATAATTCTATCGCGCCTTTATGCCCTTCGACATATACTCCGCCGTCAAATATTATTATCTTCCCTCCGCCGAAATCCGTTAAATCAAGCTTATCTTTTAAATCGTCAAAAAAAACCATACCGCCCGCCTCCGCTCTCTTTTACCCTAAAGTTTATGATTAAGCCTCCTAAAATATTTTTATTTACCGCGGATTCTCACGGTAGATTTTAGAACAAAAATTTTTCCAAAAATTTTATTCATTCGTTTGGCAAGAAAAAACGTATATGCTAAACTATTAAAGTTAGATTACGCTAACGATTTTGTGTCAAAGCTTCACCGCCCAAATTAAACGAACAAGCTTTTGCGGGTCGGGTTTTCAATTTTTTTTTGCGATAGACTCTTATCAAGCGTGAAAACGTCTTTTTAACTCGTTTATGACAAACTTCCAAGAAAAAATCAAATTGCTCAAAAAGACAAAAAGACATACAAAAAAACATATAAGCGCGGGTATTCCCAACTTTATAACACCACAAAAAAACAAAACTAAAGGCATTACGCCGAGTATGATAATAAACAATTCGTATATGATATAGTCGTTAAAATTATGCACTCTAAAAAAAATCAATATCCCGTAAGCAAGAGCGCTGACGGCATACAATATAGGCAAAACGTACTCGAATACCCATGACATATTATACCCGTCTTGTTTAAAAAACGCAAGCCATATAGCTATAAAGATTGTTGATAGGACTATGGTCTGGAAAAAAAATTTTTTTGATATCTCCGTCCTTGACAGTATGGTGTTTTTTATCAAAACATATACGTAAATAAGCCCCGCGGCTACAATCATCGACCAGAATTGCGTTTCAAATATTATATTGACGGCAACGCATATGGATACGGCGTTAAAAAAGACAAACCAAAACACTCTGTTAAAGGAAATCTTTTTTTCCGTCCGTCCCTTCGGAAAAACCGGAAATACGTCCTCGCCCGGATTTTCTTCCTCTTCTAATTTATTGTGGCAGAGCGGACATACGTTGACTCTGCCTCTTACCTCAACGCCGCAATTATAACAACGCATTCGCTTCTCCTTATATTTTATATTTAAGGCGTCTACAAGCATTCCTCCCTGGACTTTGAAATGCTTGGCAACCTTTATTATAGTTCGGCATAATTACTTACGACGCCGATTTCCGCTCCTTCCTTAGTTAACGCGTTAAAGAAGAATTTCATTATGTCCGTCTCTTTGCATCTCCGCGCAAAGCTTATGGATATCTCGCCGTTATGAGTCACGGTCGCGCAATTGAGCTTCAGACTTCTGACCGGCGCCGAAAAAAAATTCAGCTGCCGTATAAACGGATGCATTGTCCGCGGTATGTCAATGATACCCGGATTTGTAAAGATAGCCGTATTCGTTTTGAATTTCCAGATAAACTCTTGTATTAATCTAAAAATAACGTATTTTACGGGCAACGGCAAGAGCTTTACCAAAAAATTTTTGTCCACCTTTACTATGCCCGCCACGGCGGTTCTTAGATTCGCCTCTTCGAGAGTCTTGGTCAACTGTTTCTTTATCTCGCCGATAAAATACTCCAACGTTATGTCCTTGGATTTTATTTCGGCTTCCACAACCGACGCGAAAGAAAAATTTCTCAATGTTCGGGAGCCGAACAAACGCCGCAGATTTATGGGTATCAACAACTTTATGGGTCTTTTACCGCTGTGGTCGTTGTAGTTCGTCTTATATATCGAATACATCAAAAGTCCGCCCAGATATTCGGTGACCGTCGCGTTATATTTTTTTGCGGCAAGCTTTATCGCGGAAATATCGCATTGCCCGGTTATAAGTCCGTACTTTGAGTTTTCAAAAGGCACCCCGCTTATTTCATATCCGCGCCGTCCCAAAATCTCATTTAAGCGAACGTCTCTTATGCGCACGGGTTTGTAATTGACCGAAAAGCTATCCTCCATCTCGCCCTTATCGGGCGGCGAATCAAAAGGACGCACGAGGTTAGCGCCGTCTATATCGTGCCCTTGCAAAACAAAATACCTAAACAAAAGCGCTTTTACAAACTCAAATCCGCCTTTTCCATCCGTGACCGAATGATCAAAATCCAACGAAACCGTGCTATTGTAATAACTTGCCCTAAAGATATAATCGTTATTCGCTTTGAAATCTATTTTATCCGCCGCTATATCCGCTTCATTAAAAATAATGGGCGGCTTTCTATTCTCCTCAAAATAGTACCAAAAAACTCCCCTCTTCAATTTGACATTGAACGACGGATACTTAGGCAATATATCCTTAAGCGCGTTTCGCAAAATAACGGGGTCGACTCTTTCCGTAAGTTCGCAAGAAACTCTAAAGATATTCTGCCCGTTTTGATTGTAAATCATGGGATAAATACGCGCCGAGTTATCCAGCTTAAGCCATCCGGGAACATCTTTTTCCATACTGCGATTATATCCTTTAATATGCGTTTATGCGGCTTTTTAAGTCCGAAATTTCTCGTTTACATATTGTTTTTATGTTTATCCATTATACTCTTTGCCGCCGCGTTTGTCAATGCTTTTTACCAACGAAGGAGTGGACATTATAGCGCAATTATAGAAAATCTTTCGGCGCGCGCATAAAATCACGTGTTTTATGCAAGTGCCGACCCGTTTGGTCGTTCATTGTTTTACGGCAACGGCGTTTTTTTGTTTCATGTGTCCGAATTTGTTATAGGCGTACGAACATCGACAACGTTGCGTACCAGAACGGTTAAGCCACGCACGAACCTGTTCGTGTTCCGCGCCGCAGTACGGACATTTGCGCGTTCTCATTTCTTTCGCTTTCTTCATGCTTTTATCATAGCACAATCTCTGCTAAATGTACACCCCTATAAAATTTTTATGTCGATTTTTATGGTTTTTACAAGAGAACCGGTAATAATCGTGGCAACTAAAACTCCGCGCGTCAAAAAAACATTCCCCCCCTATAAAAAAAACGGAAAAAAATAGGCTTTTTTCATTAAAGATATGATATAATATAAACCGTTGGAAATACGTACGCTTAAAGCGTCCGTGTGTTTGCACGACAAACTTAATTCCTTAAAAAAATATCACAAGGAGTAAAAAAAAAGATGTTCGATCCTTTTGTACCTTTTATAGTCTTCGTCGTTTGCGCCGTCGTACTCTCATTGACTTTTGCGGCTTACAATTTTTTTCGCGTCAAAAAAATGAACCGCGGAACCGAAGCGATGACGGAGATTTCCGACGCGATTGCCGAGGGCGCGAGCGCGTTTATCTCGCACGAGTATAAGGTTATAGCAATAACCGCCGCCGTCGTTGCGGTAGTACTCGGCTTAGTACTCGACCATTGGAGCGCTTTGGAGTTTGTTCTGGGAATAACCTTATCGGGACTCGCCGGTTTTGTCGGCATGAAAATCGCCACAATAGCCAACGTGCGCGTCGCAAATACCGCGCGCGAACAAAAAAGCCTGGGAAAAACCCTAAAAGTAGCGCTAAGGGGCGGCAGCGTTATGGGACTGTGCGTGGGAGGCTTTGCTCTTCTCGGTCTGCTTCTCTGCTTTCTCATATTCGGAAAAGTCGTCGGGTTAAGCGACACCGCGCAAGTAGTCGTCAAAGAAAACGGCCTGCTTAATATAGAATACATACCGTTTACCATGGTTGTTTCCTGCTATGCATTGGGCTGCTCGATGGTCGCGTTGTTCAATCGTATCGGAGGCGGCATATATACAAAAGCCGCTGATATGGGCGCGGACCTCGTCGGAAAAACCGAAGAACACATTCCCGAAGACGACGCGCGTAATCCCGCGACAATAGCCGACAACGTCGGCGATAACGTCGGCGACGTCGCCGGTCTCGGAAGCGATCTTTTGGAAAGCTATGTCGGCGCTATAATCGCTACCGTCATACTCGCCGCATACACTTATTTTAACACCGTAAGCGGAACAATCTCCGCCTCTCTGTTAGAAAGACTCCTGCTCTTTCCCGTCACTTTTGCGGGACTCGGAATCATCGCCTGCGTACTCGGCATAGCCTACGTATTGTTCAAAAAGGACAGCGACAAACCACATAAGGAATTAAACATCGCGCTTTGGTCATCCGCGGCAATCATAGTTATAGGCGGATGCTTTTTGTCTTGGTTATTCTTTAAGGACGAGGGCTTAAATCTCTCCGCATTGGGTTTTAGCGCCGGAGCTTTTTCTCCTTGGATAGGAGCGGTAATAGGCATAGCCTGCGGAATTATAATAGGTCTTTTAGCGGAATATTACACCAGCGCGGATTATAAACCCACTCAAAACCTCGCTAAAATCGCTACGGAAGGCACCGCGTTGACCATTACAAAGGGTCTTGCGCTCGGCATGAAGAGCTGCTTCTTACCCGTCATAGTACTTGGTATATCCGTTGTCGGAGCATACGCCGTCGCGGGAGTCTACGGCGTGACTATGGCGGCGGTCGGAATGCTCTCGTTCGTCGCTTCGACGGTTTCGGTCGATACATACGGGCCCATCGCGGATAATGCCGGCGGCATAAGCGAGATGAGCAAACTTGATCCGGATGTCCGCAAAATCACCGACAAGTTGGACTCCGTCGGAAACACTACCGCGGCTATAGGAAAAGGCTTTGCTATCGGAAGCGGCGCTCTTGCGGCGCTCAGTCTCCTCATATCCTTTATGCACAGCCAAGGCGCGGAAACCGTACTTGACATCATAGACAGCTTTACGCTTGCGGGCGCTTTTATAGGCGGCGCTCTGCCTTTCTTTTTCTCCGGTCTTCTGACCGACGCCGTGGCAAAAAGCGCCCGTCACATGGTTCGCGAAGTTCGCCGCCAATTCAAAGAAAAGCCCGGAATACTCAACGGAACCGAGCGCCCGGACTATAAACGATGCATAACCATTTCCGCGGCGGGCGCTATAAAAGAGATGAAATTTCCCGTAATCATAGCCATAGGCTTACCCCTCGTCGGCGGTTTTATATTCGGCGCAAAATTTGTCGGAGGAATACTTATCGGCGCGACGATAACGGCTATCATGCTCGCTATCTTTACCGCCAATTCGGGCGGCGCATGGGATAACGCGAAAAAAGCCATCGAACAAGGCATAATCCCCGGAATAGGAAAAGGCTCCCCAGAACACGACGCGGCTATCGTCGGAGACACCGTAGGCGATCCGTTAAAGGACACGGTAGGCCCTTCGTTGGATATTCTCATAAAGATAATGGCGACGGTTTCGCTTATAGGCGTTTCAATATTCGGACAGTTCAATCTGCTGTCATTGTTCGGTCTTTAAAATTTTAATTAAAAAATACGGCTTCGGGATATGAAAATAAACCCGATTTATCCGCTTGAAAGAGCGCCGAGAAGTATATTTCTCGGCGCTCCTCTATTGACGGGAAAAGCTCGGCTTCAAAAAAAATATTCTATCCGTTAGGAAGAGAAACGAACGTCTTACAACAATCTTTTTTACATAAACATTTTCTTCTTTTTATATCTTTCGACAAGTAGATTGACTACAAAAAAAACCACGACCGACGCCGCAAGATAAATATACATCGCATCCGTTCCGATGTTTTTTCCGAAAAAATTGAGAGAGAACGAATATTCGCCCGCCATAGTTTCGCGTACGATATCGGGCATATCTTTTGTCAGCTTATCCAATACGCCGCGCATAAGAACATTACGAAGAAGCGCCGCGGAGTGAGAGCCGGGCAATACGTTCGCTATGTATTGCAAACTCGTGTCAAATTGATTTATAGGAATGTACGCACCCGTAAAAAAGCCTATCATCGACGAGAATATTCCGGAAAAACCGCCGCTTGCCGACGATGATCTAAAAAGACCCATTATAACCGTCAATATCAAAACCGACGAGAAGCATGAAAGAATTATGATTCCTAAAAACTCAATAAAATCGTTAAAAGACAGGTGAAAGCTCCCCGTCGCCGCGAGATAAATACAGCTTAACGCAAAAATTATCAAAACGATTACGACGGTAACTATAAAAAACGCAAAAAAATAACTTAATGTTATGATATAAGGTTTTATCGGCGATACCAAAAAATCCTTAAACTTTCCGTCTCGTTTATCCGCTACCATTACAAGCATACTATTGAGCGCTACGGTCATGCATGAAACGGCCAAAACCGACGAGACAAGCCACATATCGATAAACCCGGATATAAGCGCTTCGTCCGCGTCAACGCCTTGCGAAAAAAGGTTTTTTATTCCGCTTAACTGAATGTTCCTTAAAAACGCAAAATACAACAACAGCGCTATCAACGGAGCGAGCAACGCAAAAAATACCGTCATTTTGTCCTTCAAGAACAACCGTATGTTTCTCTCCGTTAATTTTTGCAAGGAGTACAACTCGGACATAACCGCTTCTTTTTTCATGCGTCCTCCGTTTGATGCCCTGATATAGACTTTCCCGTAATCGTTAAAAATACGTCGTCCATATCGCCTTTTAGCACTTCAAAGTCAACAAAATCCCTATGCTTTGATAAAAATTCAAGCGCTTCCGCGCCGTTTAAAATCTTTACGTAATAAGAATTGTTTTTATAGATAAAATCCTTTTTTTCGCCGTTCAAAACTGATTCGATACGATTATTTTCGGAACATACCAACCTCAAATAGTTCGCCGCATATTCGCGTTTTAATTCATCGGACGTTCCCTTCGCCTTTATTTTTCCGTCGTCCATTATAATGATATCATCCGCAAATATAGTTTCTTCCATATAATGAGTCGTAAATAATATCGTAACCCCTTTTTGAACGCGGAGATTATTCGTAATGCTTCGTATCTTCATGCGCGCGTCGGGGTCAAGTCCCGTCGTCGGCTCGTCAAGAATTAAAATTTTAGGCTCGCTAAGCAGCGCGCGCGCAATATCCGTACGCCGCCTTTGCCCGCCGGAAAGTTTTCCGTATGGTCTTTTAAAAAATTCCGTAAGCTCAAAGAGCTCGGTAACATAATTTACGCGTTCCTCCGCCTTTACTCGCGAAAATCCGTAGAGCGCCGCTCTGTATTTGAGGTTATCCGCTACCGAAAGCTTTCCGTCAAGCACGGAGCCCTGAAAAACCATTCCCATGCGCCTTTTAACCGCGTCGGGGTCTTCCTCTATGTCTATTCCGTCAATCATAACTTTTCCGGCGTCTTTTTTGAGCGTTACGCCGAGTATATTAATAACGGTCGTCTTCCCCGCCCCGTTTAACCCTAAAAGCGCAACCATACTCCCCGCCCTGACCGAAAAACTTACTCCGTCGACAGCCTTGACTTCTTTGAAATATTTTTTTAAGCCGTCAACCTCGATTATCGTATTCACAAGACTCTCTCCCCAATAATACGGATAACATACATTTTTGAAATTATAACATATATTTTGTGAAAAATCAATCTTTTAAATTTGCATAAAAAAACACTCCGCGAGGAGCGAAGGAATATGGCTTTAAGCGTCCGTTCCTAACGACAGCCGCAAACAACGAGCAATTGCGTCGATTAATTTGTGCAATAAGGATATTTGCGCATAAAATTATCTTACGCCTATATTATCGGGTACAACCGCAATTAGTTTTTGGAACCTGTCTTGATGAATTAGAAATGTCGGATTTTCGAGGGATTTTTGTGTCCGTCGGAGACCTTTTGAGGACGCCGTAGTTCCACTACGGCTACAAAAAATACCGCCGACGGACGCGAAAAGACCCGAAGAGGCGTGCGTTTTGAATCATCAAGACGGGTTTTTACTTTAGCTTTTCAATTATATCTCTCATTTTTTTTCTTTGGTCTTCATTGAGCATGGGCGCGGCGCGGTTATAAAAATTCTCAAGCTCCGCCGCGTTCAACGTTCCGTCTCTTTTGCCTTTCTCTACCGCCGCGACAAGCTCGGACATAATATCGCTCTTACTCTTTCCCTCAAATTTTTTTATCTTTTCTTTTATTTCTTGTTCGCTCTGCTTGTCCTTGTCCGACAATTTGCGGTTCTTTATAAAGCTCTTGAAATCCATATCAAAAAAACCTCTCTTATTTTTTTATTTAACTATACAAGAAAAATATATGCCGGCATATACTGTAATATACGCGGTCAACCGAGACGACATATACAAAACGACCGAATTACCGTATACCGCTATCCGACGGAGTTAAAAATATGGATCCTATGACTATGATTAACCTTTTCAGTGAAATGACAAAAAACAAACCGACCGTCTCCAATGACGCCCCGTCGGGGCTCCCCGCGCAAAACGGTCTGTTAAAAATCATAGAAAGTATGGACAAAAACGGCTCAATGAGCGGCATGATGGGGCTTTTAAACATGCTTCCAAACATGGCTAAACCCAAAAATGACAATCAGACTTCGAATAATCAAGAACAAAAAAATCAAGGAGGCAATATGAAAAACACAGATTACGAAGCATATAATACGGCGCGCAACAAAAATATATATGCCGCTTCCAATGAAATACCAAAAGAACGCGTCCGCCGACGCGCGCCCTTTAGCGGGCAAAACTTTGACAATCTAAATACAATCCATAAGGAATATTTTGATACGGACATAAGCCGAAGAAGCGCCGCCGAAGAAGCGCCTCCTCAAAAAAACCCCGACGGCTCCGTGAGAAATGAGGAACTACAATACATAAACACCGCCCCCATATATAGATCTCCGCGCAAAAGAAACAATATCAACTATAAGAAGGAGTAGAGTCTTAAAGGATGCGTTGACAAAGAGTTTTAGAAATTTAGCGATATGATTTTTGTCATAAAAAACCGACGCTAAACACAAAACGCGTCAAGCGCCGCCGTGCTTGACGCGTTCTTATATAACGCCCCGCCTTTTAATCGTCGGATATATTTTTCAGTTTTTCCCTTAGAAGCGCCTTGAATCTTTCGGGCTCTTCGTTAAGAGGCCCGTGAGCGGAATTTTCAAACCAGATAAGCGCCTTATCGGGAGCCTCGATTTTTACGTAAAACTCCTCTACCAGATCGGACGGAGTATTTTTGTCTAATCGTCCCTGAAAGATATAATAAGGCATTTTGAATTTGCGGCATTGCGTCCTAAAATTATAGTTCGTTACGGTGGGCCACATTGTTGACAAAGTAAGCTTATATCCTCTGAATATACCTATCAAATCGCCTATAGTGTATTCGCGGGAACGCAGCATCGGCAGTACCAGCGTTTTGAAAAAACCGCTTTTCTTAACGGAATATCCGCCGTATTTTTCCATGATTTTACGCTGAACCGTCAGACCTTTAAAGCCCCCCTCGCCTCCTTTATATTGTCCCTTTATAGGAGGACCGTATTTTTTTAGAAGCGCCAATGATTTTTTGTCGCCCGCGGTCTCGGCTTGTTTCACGCAAAAATTATAGCTTATATCCTCGTTCGCCTCTCC